>JAIYDT010000237.1 GCA_027487355.1 Verrucomicrobiaceae bacterium | reverse complement strand
TTGCAATGCACGACGTGGCGGCTGATGGCCTCAAGACCTTTCGCGACCTCGAACTCATCCATGGCCCTGCGGTAGTCGGCGATCGACTGCATCAGCGAGGCCTGCAGTGCGGTTTCCTCATCCGTCAGTTCGCCACCGGTGTGGAGTGTGCCGCCGGTGAAGTTCTGGCTCATGTTGAGCGCGCGGTTGCAGAGGTTGCCGAGTTCATTGGCGAGCTCGGTGTTGAAGAGCATGATCAGGCGCTCGACGTCGAAATTCGAATCCCGCCCGGTGACGATGTCGCGGACGAGATAGTAACGGATGGCCTCCACTCCGAACTTCTCAGCGAGTTCGTTGGGATCGACGATGTTGCCGAGCGACTTCGACATCTTGTCGCCACCGAGACCGTTCCAGAACCCATGGACCAACAGTCGAGGCATGCTGTCGTCACTAAAGCCCATGGCATGGAGCATGCAGAACCAGTAGATGCCGTGTGCGGGGATCAGGATGTCCTTGCCGATCACATGGACCGGGCGGCTGCCTTCCGGCCAGACCTTGGAGAAATCCGGCAGGCCGCTGCCCTCGGCGGCCTTGTAGCCGGCGAAGGAGATGTAGTTGATGAGGGCATCAAACCAGACGTAGGTGACGTAGTTTTCATCGAAGGGAAACTCGATGCCCCAGCGAAGCCGTTCCTTCGGGCGTGAAATGCAGAGGTCAATGCCGGAGTTCCGCTCCAATGCGTTGAGCAGCTCGGATTTGCGGAATCCCGGGATGATGACCTCCGGAGTGGTTTCGAGGAAGGTCTTCAGCCAGTCGGTGTGCTCGCTGAGCTTGAAGTACCAGTTTTCCTCCTCGATCTCGACCACCTCGCCCCATTCCGGCCCGAAATTGCCCGCCTCGTCGCGGTCGCGGTCTTGGAGGAACTGCTCCTGCCGCACCGAGTAGAATCCCGAGTGGGCCTTCTTGTAGAGCTGCCCCTGGTCCTTCAGTTCGGTGAGGATCGCGCGGACGCAGGCCTTGTGGCGCTCGTCGGTTGTCTCCGCCCAGCCGTCGTAGCGCACGTCGAGCTTGTCCCAGAGATTGGAAAACTTCTTCGTCGTCCGCTTCACGAAGGTCGCGGGATGGACGCCTTCCTTTTCAGCCGTCTGCTGGACCTTCTGGCCATGCTGGTCCACCCCCGAAAGGAAGAAGACCTCGTCGCCGCGGAGGCGACGGTAACGGGCGATCACATCGGAGAGCACCTTTTCATAAGCATGCCCGATGTGCGGTGATCCGTTCGTGTAGTCGATGGCGGTGGTGAGGAAGAACATGGGAAAGGAATTGCGGATTGTGGAATTCGGATTGGAAGGGGACAGGCCACCGTCGGGGCCGGGAGGAAAGCAGAGCCGGGGACCCGGTGCAAGGCGGAGTGACTGAGGGGAAATCTCCGGATGCATTCATTTTCAGCTCACCCTCCTAAAGCTTGAGATACTTGTCGATTTTCGAGTGCTCCGTTTCGTCGGGAATGCTTTCCGCCCACTCCTGAATTTCCGAGGGAGTCATTTCAAGATTCTTCATGCGTTGGCAAATCAGGATGAGAAGCCCGGTTCTCTCCTCGCCGGGTTCCAACTTCAGAAGCCAGGAAGCGGCCTCGTAAACTTCGGGCTTGCTCGGAATGCGGATGGAATCGTCGACCACTCCCGGGGCTACACCCAAGGGTAGCATTCGGAACATGCAGTCAAACCGATCAGCGACGGGAGTTCCGGAGAGTTCACCCGCAAACCTGGCCATGTCGGAAATCCGCTTCCTGGTGTTTTCTTCCGCCGAGCTGAATTCCGGGTATTGGAGTTGCTTGATCCTTTCCAGAGTTTGGGCCGGATTTTTTTCCCAATCCTTGCGCACCGAGATCCACATTTCTTCATGCCGTGCGTCCAACTTCTTTCGAGCAAGGGCAAGCTGCCTGTCGGCAGCGCTGCTGCTGGTGCGGGGTGGGGATGCGTTGACGTGGGTCTCTTGCTTGGGTGTGACTGTTTGAAAGGACTCCTTCTTGCATGCGCAAAGGAATCCCAAGGCAATCAGCGGTAGAGTCTTCAAGTTCATGGAAGGTTCGAACTGCCGTCCTGAAGCACCAAGCGGAAGGATCGCTTTCCAGAAAACCGGAAGGTGCGGAAGCCCCGTTCATCGAGGGTGAGGATGTTGGGGGTGCTTAGGCGTTCGGCGAGAAGCACCAGGGTGGCATCGGCGAAATCCATCGGGATGTCCCGATAGCGGGCCATTAATCCGACAGCTGCGTCGATCCTGCTTTGCTCGAAAGCATCATCAATCACCACCAGACCTTGACGGAGGAAGGAGGCAAGGGCCTCGGCACCTCCCGAGATTGGTTGCAGGAAATGTAGGGCTTCGGTGATGACAGCTCCCGTGGTGATGAATCGGCCGATCAGCGGAGCCCATCCATGGCGAATCAGATGATGCGCCGGATCTTTTCTGTCGAACAAGGCGATGAGTGCACCTGTATCCACCAAGTAGAGAATCGGCTTCATTTCACCCGCCGATTGTTGCGCTGGATGGCCGTGCGGAAGGGATCGGGTTCCGCTGCTTCGTCTGGGGTGGACTCCACACAGCCAAAGAAGTCGCCTGCCCGTTCACCGAAAGCGGTCTGTTCGAACTCCCGAGCCAGCAACTCTCGAATCACGTCCGACTCGGACTTCTTGAGCCGTTTCGCCGTTGCCTTGAGGGTCGCACGCTGTTCTTCTGGCAGTCGGATGGTAATTGAAGAAGTGCTCATGGGGGCAGTATTGCCATGTGCAAGACAGAGCGCAAGACGCCTTTGCTGCTCCTATTCGCCCTGATCTTCCGGCAGTGGATTTCAAAAGATCTTGCAGCAGTCCTATCGCGCGACCCTGCCACCCAGCGACAGAATCCGCGCGTTGCCCTTTGCGGCTTCGGCCTCGGGGATGTTGCCGTCGCGGACGTACATCTGCGACAGCGCGGTCCAGGCGAGCAGGTCGTTCGGCTGGAGCGTCACGGCTTGAAGGCCGCAGCCGATGGCTTCCTTGGTCTCGCCGGATTTCAACAGGGCCAAACCGAGGGCGTGCCAGCCATCGAAGAACTCCGGGTCCAGCCAGACACAACGGCGATAAAGAGCGATGGCCTCCTCCAACTCCCCAAGGGCCAGATGCCCGTTGGCGTCGTCGAAGAGCGAATCGCAATCAGTCATCCGTTCGTTCAGCGGCGGTTGAGGCGTTCGACCTTGGCGGATTCGAGTCGTTCAGTGAGCCAGGCATCGAGGGCGATGCGCTGGTTCATGCTAGCGGCGCTGCTGACCTCGCTTTTGAGGGTGGCGGCGGGATCCGGCTGCTTGATGACCTCACGCTTTTCGACGAAGGCGATGAAGATCTGGGTGGGCTCGACCAGGGGCTCGATCAGGAGATCGGCGACGGTGCCGGGGTCCACCAGTGAGGTCGAGCTGAAGAGCGCCTGAGGCTCGGAGGCGGACGATGGGCGGGTGGAGGCGGTCACGGGACCGACGGTCTTGGTTTCAAGACCGGCTTCCTTGGCGGCGTCTGCGAAGGATTTTCCGGCGGTGACGGCTTCACGGATCTTCTTCAGTTGCTCGTCGGCGTTCTTGCGCATCGCTTCGCGCGCCTTTTCCTCAATGAACTGCTGGCGGGCCTGGTCGCGGGCTTCCTCGAAGGTCTTGACGCGGGATGGCTCCTCACCATCGAGTCGGGCGACGAGCCACTTGTTGTCACCGATCTCAAGGGGTTCGGAAATCTTCGAGAAGGGATCGCTCGTTTCCTTCATGTTGAAGAGGAAGTCGACGATCCTGCCGCCGCGGCTGCTTTTGTAGATGGGAACGGCGAGTTCGGCCGGTGCGAGGCTGGCAGGGAAGAGTTCGGTGCTCTTGATCTCGAAATTGATCTTCTTGGCGAGTTCCTCGAAGTTCGCGCCTTTCTTGAGCTGCAGCTCGTTGAGCATGTCTTCAAACTTCTCATCGAATTCCTGCTGCTTGCGCTGGCGTTCCTCAAGGACCTTCGGATCTTCCTTGGTGGGATCAGGCTTTTCGGGTTTTTCAGGATTGGCAGGATCGGCGGGCTTGGCTTCGTCCGGCTTGGTCTCGGGAAGCTTCGCTTCAGCCACGAAGTAGGTGAACTTGCGCTTCGGCTCGGTGCGGAACGAGTCCTGGATGGTGTCCCAGTAGGCCTTGATCTCTTCGTCGGTCGGCTTCAGGGCTTCCTTGAAGGGGGGAAGCTCGATGCGGGCGATCTGGGCGGTGACCTGCTGACGACTGAGGGCGGAACCGGCTGCAACGATTTTCTCGTTCACGCCGAGTCCGGAGCCAAGGATCTCACCGAGCTTCTTGGCGATGAGGCTGTCGGCGGTGAGTTCGCGGATGTCGGATTCTGCCAAGCCCTTGGAGCCGAGATACTGTTGGACGACGTAGCGGTATTTCTCCTGATCGAACTTGCCGTCCTTGTTGGCGAAGGCCGGGTTGGTGCGGATGGCTTCGCTGATCTCCTCTTCGGAAGGATGGATGCCGAAGGTGTCCTTGGCATTGCGGAGAATCATGCGCTTGATGAAAAAGGTCTCTTCCTTGCTTTCCTCATCGTTGCCACCGAAGGCACCCATGCTGCCGACGAATTCAAACATCTGCAGGCCGTAGGCGAGTTCGAGGGAGGACTTTCCGAGGCGGACGAATTCGGGGCCGTCGTAGCTTGTGCCTTCCACCTGGATGTAGGCCTTCCCTCCGCCCATGCCCTTGAGATGGCCGACGTCAAGGAAGAGGAAGCCAAGGAACAGGCCCACGAGCACCACGAAGGTCAGGCCGGTGTAGTTGCGGATGTTTTCGATCATGCGGAAAGCTCCCGCCGTTGCGCGGGTCCGGGGAGTAAAGGGGGCCGGATGCCGGGCATCAATCCCAATTCTGCGGCAGTTTCAGGAGTCTGGCGGGAGGACGGTTACCCACCTCATTTCGACTGTTCCAGCATCCGGAGCAGTGGGGCTTCGGCGCGGGAGCGGATGGCTTCGTCCATTTCCACCCGTGGGGCGAGGTTGGCCAGGCAGTCGCGAAGCTTTTGGAGGGTGTTCATCTTCATGTAGCGGCAGTCGGCGCAGGCGCAGCGATCCGTGGGGCCGGCAATGAGGTTCTTGTCTGGGCATTCCTTGCGGAGGCGGTGGAGCATGCCGCTTTCGGTGACGACGATGATGTCCTTGACCGGGGCATTGCGGCAGAAGCCGATCATTTTCTCGGTGGAACAAACCTCGTCGGCCAGCAGTCGGACGGCCTGGGTGCACTCCGGATGGGCGACGACGAGTGCGTCGGGATACTCATCCTTGATGCGGCGGATCGACTCGCGGGTGAACTCGACGTGGACGTAGCAATTGCCCTTCCAGAGGTCCATTTTCCGGCCGGTCTGCTCCATGACCCAGGCGCCGAGATTTTCGTCGGGGACAAAGAGGATGGGTCGGTCGGCCGGGGCCTTGTTGACGATCTTGCAGGCGTTTCCGGAGGTGACGATCACATCGCAGAGCGCCTTCACGCCGGCGGAGCAGTTGATGTAGGCGATGACGTAGTAGTTCTTCTCGGCGTTGGCCTTGAGGAAGGCCTCGAGATCGGGGGCCGGGCAGGATTGCTCGAGAGAGCATCCGGCGTCGGCATCCGGGAGGACGACGATTTTTCCGGGATTCACGATTTTCGCGGTCTCGGCCATGAAGTGCACGCCGCAGAAAGCGATGACGTCGGCGGCGGTTTCCTTGGCGTGGTAGGCGAGGCCAAGCGAATCGCCGACGTAGTCCGCCACGTCCTGGATGTCGCCTGTCTGGTAGTTGTGGGCCAGGATCACGGCATTGCGTGCCTGTTTCAGGGCGAGGATTTCTTCCTTGAGGTCGAGTGCAGGCGCGGCGGCAGTCATGGGCGGACTTTGGAGGATGCGACCGGTTTGGACAACGCCGGAGTGGACGAATCCTGCCGGGTGACGCTCAGAACCTTGTAAAACCGGCTGCGGGGTCCAAGGGCGGCCTGAAGCGTGGCCTGATCGAGAGGGGCCTCGCTGGAAATGAGGAAGATCCTCTGGTTGGCCGGGTCGGACTGGCCGCGCGGCTGGATGGTCACTGAGGTTACTCCGCCGAGGGCTTTCCAGACTTTCTGGACCGCCAGTTGGCGGGTGTGGCAGCCGACACCGTCCACGGCAACGCGGCACTCATCGGCGTAGGCAGGGAAAAGGGAGAGCGTCAGGCAAGCGAGGAGCAGACGGATCATCCAGCATCCTTGTCCGGATCCGCCGTTTCGCCAGCGTCGTTTGCGACGATCTGCATGGAGCCGCTGTGGGAGGCGCCCTGTTTGACGATCAATCGCGCAGCCTGGACCAAACCGCTGAGCTTGGCGCGCTTTTCGAGGGTGATGGCTCCGGAGCAGTGGATCTGCCCGCTGACCTGCCCGTCGATGAAGACCTCGGTGGCGTGGATGGCGTTGAGGAATTCGACCTTGGCACCACGCTCCACGCGCAGGATTTCACAGCGGACGTTGCCGGGAATTTTTCCGTGACTCCGGATCACGAGATCCCCGGAGCAATCGACGGCTGCGGCGAGTTCTCCGAGCACGGTGAGGTGGTGGCAGACGATTGGAGCCCCGGAAACCGCACCGGCTTTGGAAATGACGACATCGCCACGAGTCTGGATGCGCCGGTTCCAGCGGTCGTTGATCTCATAGTTCTTCAGGCTGATGTAGGCTCCGCAAGCCGGGCATTGGCTGGACTGGGCGTCGCCGACTGTGCTGTGGGCGATTCCGCAGTCGAAGCAAACGACTTTCCGTGGCTTGGGGTTTCTGCCCAGGATCTTCTGGAGGAAGGTCTGAGGGCGCGGGACCGGGGGATCTGGACGGCGAAAGGAAGAAAGCGGCTTGGAAGGCTCCGGTTCCGGCTCGGAATCGGCTTCCAAAGAACGATCCGGGGCAAAGCGGGTCGTGGGTTCCGTGCGACCCACCGCCTTGCCGTCCTTGACTTGGAAATGAAAACTGCAGGCCCTGCATGCGGTGGAAACCACCATTCCAGGCTCGCTCTGGGCGTTTCCGCATTGAGGGCAGATCACCTCAATGCGCTGGTGCGCGGGTCCGGAGGCCATGATGGATCAGGCGCTTGCTCCTCCAGGCGGGCTGAAGAAACTCATTCAGGAGACGACACCTGCTGGGGCGTCCTGTTTCGGAGCTTCCGGCTTGCTCTCCGCTGGCTTGGCAGGAGCAACCCCGGTGGAGGCAGGAGTGCCAACGGTCGATTTTCCGACGAAAACGGCACCTGCCTCGATGGCGAGGGTCTTGGCCTTGATGTCGCCAACCACTTCAGCTCCGACCTTGAGTTCGACCCGGTCGGTGACTGTGATGTTGCCGTGAATCTTGCCATACACCACGAGGGTGGCGGTTTTGACTTCGGCCCTGATGCGGGCATTCTCCCCGACGGTCAGGTTGCCGTCTGAAGCGATTTCACCCTCGATCTTGCCATCGACGACGAGGTCATTGGTGAATTTGACGCTGCCCTTGATCTCAACATCCGTGGAAAGGACGTTGCGGGTGCTGGCGCTGGCCGGACGTTGCACGGGAGCGGCGGGAGAAGGACTGAAGGATGGAGCCGGGGCCTGTGGCTCGGAACGAAAGGAATCCGAAGGGGACGGAGCAGGACGGGACGTGTCCGTCGTATCTTGGCCAATGACTTTTTTGAACACGCGCGAATTGAAAGGTGAGGGATGAAAAAGTCAAATCGTTTCCCCGCTCATTGCGGCCCTGGAGCAGCAGGTGCGGGTTCAGCAGGAGGGTTGGGTGGATCGATCGGGATGGTCTCCAAACCTCCCGGAAGGCCGGGCGAGGGCTGCATCAGGCCAGGGAGATCTCCGAGGTTTGCCGGCTTCACATCATCCGTGGCAGGTGGTGGTGGTGGCGGTGCGTCGATTTCCACCGGAGCTTTGGCCTTGAGGTTGAGAAGATGCTGAACGGCAAGGGTGTTGGTGAAATTGTTCGTGGCGTGATCGGTCTTGGCCTGCTCGTAGTAACTGCTGGCCTTGTCGAGGTCGCCAGCGAGCCGGGCGATGTCGCCGAGCTGCGCAAGGGCATACGGAGCGAGGTACTTTCCTGCGGGGTTTCCGATGATCGATTGAAACGCGGCTTCGGCGTCACCAGTCTTGCCTTGGGAGAGAAGTTTGGAACCAAGCGAGGCTTGGGCGGAAGCCCAGGCAGGGTGGCTCAGGCTGCTTTGGGCGAAGGACTTGAGCGCGTCGATGGCGGCATCCTGCTGGCCTTCCTCCCACTGCTTTTCTGCCCCGAGCAGCACCGCGCTTCCCGCAGCGGCGGTTCCCGGGAAATCCTTGCTGATCGACTGGATGGTCGAGAGGTCCTCGGCTTTCAGAAGGAGTGCTCCGGCATCCTGCTCCTTGCTGGTCTTGATTCCGCGATACACGACGACTCCACCCCCTGCGAGGGCGGCGAGGATCGAAACGACAATGAGCCCCTTCTGGTTGCGGTCGAGGAACTGCTCGAAAGCGCTCGGTCCGTGGGAAATTTCTCCGAGGAGCTGTGGGGTGTCTGAGGTGTCTTCGGGCATCGGAATCGTCTAAGCCTGCGTGGCGGAGGGGATTAAGGATGGGGCGCGAATGAAATCAATGCGGAAGTGGCGGAACCGGTCCGATGGGATTTTCGTGGCAAGGTGGCTCAGGCTTTCGTTACCATCCCGTCCGCATGGCAGGGCGAGTGTATGTGGTGGCGGGAGAACTGAGCGGCGACGCCCATGGCGCGGGGCTCTTGAGGGCGCTTCGGCACTTGCATCCCGGCCTGGAGATCGCTGGAGCCGGTGGCCCGGAAATGCAGGCGGTGGGTGGGCCGCTGGTGCGCGACTGGGTCGAGGACGCAGCTGTCGTGGGAATCTGGGAGGTGCTCAAGCACTACAAATGGTTCAAGTCCCGCTTCGATGAAATGCTCGCCGAGTTCCGCGAGATGCGCCCGGAAGTCCTGCTGCTCATCGACTACCCGGGCTTCAACCTGCGCTTCGCCGAGGCCGTCAAGACCGAGTTTCCCGAGACCCGCATCGTTTATTACATCAGCCCGCAGGTCTGGGCCTGGAACAAGGGCCGCATCCCGAAAATGGTCCGCCTCCTTGATGAAATGCTCTGTTTGTTTCCCTTCGAGCAGCCGATTTTCCAGGACGCCGGGCTGAAGACCACCTTCGTCGGCCATCCACTCGTCGATGAGCTGGAGGAGCACCGGATCCCCGGAGTGAAGGCCGATGACTCGCTCGTCGGACTTTTTCCCGGCAGCCGCGAGCGCGAGGTGGCACGACTTTTCCCGATGATGATCGAGACCGCCAAAGCCCTTCGCGAGAAGCGCCCCGGCCTCCGCTTCGAAGCCCCCGCCGCCTCGCCGAAACTCGCGGTCATGATGCGCTCGATGGTTGCCAACGCCCGGGTGGGAAGCCTGATCCAGGTCACCGATGGCGGCAGCCATTCCCTGATGCAGCGCGCCATCTGCGGCGTGATCGCCAGCGGCACGGCGACCCTCGAAGCGGCCTGCTTCGGCCTGCCCTATTGCCTCGTTTACAAGGTCGCCTGGCCGACCTTCATCGCCGGCAGCCTGCTGGTGAAACTGGAGCACATCGGTCTGGTCAACATCCTCGCCGATGAGGAGGTCGTGGAGGAATTCATCCAGGCCGATGCCGAGCCGATCTCCGTTTCCAGAGCGCTCGACCGCTTCCTGGACGAGCCGCACCACCGCGAACGCGTCCGCGAAGGGCTTTCCCAAACGGCGGCGAAACTCGGCGGCCCCGGAGCCCACGAACGCGCCGCACAGGCCGTCGATTTCTGGCTGCGGTCGCACGCTTGAGGAAATCCGTTCCTTCGGGGTTGCCTTCCCGCGTCGAGCCGCTATTCAGGGCGCGCGATGAAAGCCTTTCACCTGTTCATGGTTCTTGCAGCCGCGACCTTTGTCTCCTGCGAACGTCACGACTTCGAGGAAACGAAGAAGCTGAGTGAGCCGCATGGAGGCCATGGTGCTCATGCGGAAGGGGATCACGCCGATCACGGCACCCATGCTGAAGGTGCCAAGGACGAGCACGCTCCCAAGGCCGCTCACTGATTAGTCGCGGATGCGGCGATAGCTGAGGAAACATTCGCCTTCGGACGTGGGTTCGAAGGCGCTCAGTTCAAATTTCAACGAGGCCGGTAAGAACGCGCCCGGAACGCCGGTGGGAGTCGGAGCGGATTTTCCGCCGAACAAGGTGTGACCCGCCCAGGTGAGATGAAACTCGTCGATTGCATCGAGTTCCGCCAGCGATCGGATCAGGCTGCCGCCGCCTTCGCAGTGGAGTCGCTCCACTCCGTGATCTCGGGCGAGGAGTTCGAGAAATGCTTCCAAGGAGGCATGATGGATTGCAGCTCTCTCGATCGGTTCGACCCCTTCTCCACCTGTCGCCAGCAGATGGATTTCCCCACCTGGCGTGGTGAAAATCGGGTGGCTGCGATCAAAGTTCCCGCTCGCGGAAACCACGCAGCGCAGCGGGTTTTCCGGCGAGGTCATCGTCATCCGATCTGCCGCCCAAGTGCCGCGCCCGACCATCAAGGCCTGTGCGCCGAGTCGCAGTTCCTTCAGCCGCGCATGAT
Source organism: Verrucomicrobiaceae bacterium (assembly GCA_027487355.1). Taxonomy (GTDB): domain Bacteria; phylum Verrucomicrobiota; class Verrucomicrobiia; order Verrucomicrobiales; family Akkermansiaceae; genus Luteolibacter. The sequence continues at coordinate 13,148 of JAIYDT010000237.1, read as the reverse complement.
CCGCCGCCGAGGTCCAGCCGGACGGACGCCGATCGACCGCCGAGATCTTTCCGTCTGCGGAAATGGCGAGGTTGGTGCTGATCCACGGACGGTCCATCGGGCTCATTTCCCGCTAGATTCGAAAGATTTCCAACCACGAATGGACACGAATGAACACGAATCGAAATCTCCGAAGTCCAATGCTCCAAGATTCGTGTCCATTCGCGTCCATTTGACGAAGTCTTTTGATTCAACCAGTTCGTCCATGTCCGCTGCGCTCCCATTGTGGTTCAACTCTTCACTTCCGATGCTTGCCGAAGCGGTCCATCCGCGTATCGTCGCCGCATGAGCACCCCTCAACCGAAGATCACCGCCTACCTGAAAACCTTCTGCGGCTGGAGCGAAGGCGTCCGCGCCATCTTCCGCAAGTATGACCTGCCCTTCGAGGAAAAGGACATCATCAAGAACCCCGCCTTCCGCTGGGAAATGGAACAGCGCAGCGGTCAGTCGCTTTCCCCCTGCGTTGAGATCGACGGCCACATGCTTCCCGACGTCAGCGGCGACGAGGTCGAGGCCTGGATGACGGAAAAGGGCTACTTCTCCAAAAGCGACGCCCCCGCCGATGCCCCGACGAACTCCTCCTGCACCGACGAGCAGCACGAAGCCATGGCGCTCGGAAAACTCCCCGCGATCGGGAAGATCAAGTTCCTGGGGTGAGAAAATGACGAATGACTAAGCCCTAATGAGTAATTTGGGACTCGAACTCCGCGTTCTCCGCGCCTCGGCGTGAGAGGTTCTTACGATCAAGGCTTGGTTTAAGCCTTTCGGCTTAAGTGGGACTCTGCTGATGAGTTGGTGACTTGTCGGAAATAGGCCTCCTTTTTCCTGTGTCCACGGATCGCCAGCGCAATCCACAGACCCGTCCATGCAATCGGGATCGGCCAGAGTGGAATCACCAGACGCCAGTCGTTCACTCCAAATTCAGAGGCGGCGTCGGTTTGTCCCCACGAGGGCAGCCACCTTCCATAGGTCTGCTGCAGCCAAAGTGGTTCTTCTGGTTCCGAAATGAGACGCCATGTGGTAATCTCAAATCTCCTGGGTGTCCCTCCGCCAATGTCTTGAAAGGCTTTGAAGTGTCTGAACTGGAGGGTTCCGTTCAGAATAGCAAGTGAGCGTGTCTGCTCGTCCGCGATATACAAATCCAAGGGGTGAAACTCCCTATAGGAGAGGCCTCGAAGCGACTCCAGAGATCTGAACCAGCAGGCAGCGAGAAACAACCCGGACACGATCCCGAACCAGAACCGCCGCGAACGGTGCAGGTAGAACTTCGGACGCTGGGGACGGTCATTCATGCGTCTGAATTCTTCCACCAACCTGTCCTTCGTAGCTTCAGCGGAGAAGGATCACCCGGCACAAACCCTTCTCTTCCGGACCGCTTCCGCGAAGCCTTCGAGCACCTCGACCGTATCGTCCCAACCAATGCAGGCGTCGGTGACCGATTGGCCGCGGACCATGTTCGGGCTGATTTTCTGCGCGCCTTCGACGAGGTTCGACTCGATCATCACCGACGTGATCGCCCGGCATCCTTCCGCGATCTGCTTGCCGAGCGCCTTCGCCACCAGCGGCTGGTTGCGGAAGTCCTTTAGGGAATTTCCGTGAGAACAGTCGATCATCACATGCGGCGGCAGGCCCTGCTCCTTCAGCATGGCCACCACCTCCGCGATCGACGCCGCGTCGTAGTTCGTGCCGGACTTTCCTCCGCGCAGGATGATATGGCAGTCGTCGTTGCCGGTGGTCGCCACGATGGCCGAAACACCCTGCTTGGTGACTCCGAGAAAATGATGCGGACAACTCGCCGAACGGATCGCATCCAGCGCGATCTGGATTGATCCTCCTGTGCCGTTCTTGAAGCCCACCGGCATCGAAAGCCCCGACGCAAGTTCGCGATGAACCTGCGATTCCGTGGTCCGCGCCCCGATGGCTCCCCACGCGATCAGATCCGCCACATACTGCGGGGAAATCGTGTCGAGGAACTCAGTGCCCGCCGGGACGCCGAGGTTCGCCAGCTCTAACAGCAATCCTCGGGCGGCACGCAGGCCGTGGTTGATGTCATAGGAATCATCTAAATGTGGATCATTGATCAATCCCTTCCAACCCACCGTCGTGCGCGGCTTTTCAAAATAGACCCGCATGATGATCTGAAGGTCTGCCTTCAGCCGGTCGGCGTGCTCCTTGAGCTTCTTTCCATACTCGATCGCCGCTTCCGGATCATGGATCGAGCAAGGCCCCACCACCACCAGCAAGCGGTCGTCCTGGCCCTTCAAAATCGCCGCCGCCTCATTCCGGGCCGCGCCCACCACGTCCATTGCCTTCTCCGTCATCGGCAGGAAATAGCCCAGCACGGCCGGAGAAATCAGCGGCTTGGTGGCGGAAATGCGGAGATCGTCGGTGCGGGGCATGGATGAGGAGAAAGTTCCAAGTTCCAAGTGGCAAGTGCCAAGGGGAGAAAGTTCGGAACTCGAAATTCGAAACGAAGAATCCAACTTCCGCGCTCTCCGCGCCTCCGCGTGAGAATTTCTTCAGGGATCGTGAGGCTGCGGCGGGTTGAGGAAGCGCTTTTCCTCCAGTTTGTCACCGCGTCGGATCCAGAGCGGCCAGAAGATCGCCCACAGAGCGATCACCGGCCAGATTGGCAGGTAAAGACTATCGACATCATAATAGTCTTTGCCTTTCGGAATCCTCGTTGGGCGAAATCGAATGGGTTGCCTGGTAATTTGACCGGTCGACCAGTAAGTGCCGTCCCAATATCCGGGCATCGAACGGCCTGGTGCGGAGGGTTCCTCGTGGGTGCCAAAGGACAAAACCACGCATCCCTCTTCCAGCGAGAGCCCGTAGAAATGAGTCCGGAAGCTATCAGGCCCTCCGGGCTCGTAACTTGCTTGTGACATAAGATGGTCGGAGAACCAGTAATCTTTATTGTAGGAAATCCGGGAGACCGTTCGAATCGAGGTCACCCACCATCCAATCAATAAAAGCAAAATCGCCAATCCACCCCAAAACCTCCGCGAGCGGTGCAGGTAGAATCTCGGGCGCTGGGGAAGGTCATTCATGCGTCTGAATTCTTCCACCGATCACCGATCACCCGGCACAAACTCTTCTCTCCCTCACCGCCTCCGCGAACCGATCGAGCACCCCAACCGTATCCTCCCAACCAATGCACGCGTCCGTGACCGATTGGCCGCGGGTCATGTTCGGGCTGATCTTCTGCGCGCCCTCGACGAGGTTCGACTCGATCATCACCGAGGTGATGGCCTTCGAGCCTTCGGCGATCTGCTTGCAGAGGGCGTTGGCGACGAGTGGCTGGTTGCGGTAGTCCTTCATCGAGTTGCCGTGCGAGCAATCGATCATCACATGCGGCGGCAGGCCTTGTTCGTTGAGCATGTGGACGACCTCGGCGATTGGCCCGGCCTCGTAGTTCGGTCCGCTTTTCCCACCGCGCAGGATGATGTGGCAGGACTGGTTGCCGGTGGTGGAAATGATGGCGGAGACGCCTTGTTTCGTGACCGAGAGAAAATGGTGCGGACGCGACGACGACTGGATGGCATCGAGCGCGATCTGGATCGAACCGCCGGTGCCGTTCTTGAAGCCCACCGGCATCGAAAGCCCGGACGCGAGTTCACGATGGACCTGCGACTCCGTGGTTCGCGCGCCGATGGCTCCCCAGGCGATCAGGTCGGCGATGTATTGCGGGGAAATGGTGTCGAGGAACTCGGTGCCGGCTGGGATGCCGAGGTTGGCGAGATCCAGCAGCAGACCACGGGCAACACGCAGGCCATGGTTGATGTCGAAGGAATCATCGAGGTGCGGATCATTGATCAGCCCCTTCCAGCCCACGGTCGTGCGCGGCTTCTCAAAATACACACGCATCACGATCAGCAGGTCGTCCTTCAGGCGGTCGGCGTGCTCCTTGAGCTTCTTTCCATACTCGATCGCGGCTTCGGGATCGTGGATCGAGCAGGGGCCGATCACGACGAGGAGACGGTCGTCCGCGCCTTTCAGGATCGCATCGGACTGCTCACGCGCGCTGGACACGAGTTCGGAGGCCTCTTCGCTGAGCGGCAGGTAGTAGCTGAGCACAGCAGGGGAAATCAGCGGATTGGTCCCGGAAATGCGGAGGTCGTCGGTGCGGTGGCGCGTCACGAGGTGGATGGAGACGGTTCAAGTTTTCAGTTTCAAGTTCCAAGTGACAATCCGGGCCATTAGACTCTGGAATCCAACCGATGAGCACTCCCAAAGAACGCGCCGATGTCCTGCTGGTCAGCCGTGGGCTGGTCGACACCCGCGAGCAGGCGCAGCGGCTGATTCTGGCCGGCGAGGTGAAATCCGGCGACCGACCCATCGACAAATCGAGCCTGAAACTCCCGATCGACGCCCCGCTGGAGGTCAAGGAGCGCCAGAAATACGTCGGTCGCGGCGGCCTGAAAATGGAGGGCGCGCTGGAGGCCTTCGGGATCGATCCGGCCGGCTGGACCTGCCTCGATGTCGGGGCCTCGACCGGTGGCTTCACCGACTGCCTTTTGCAAAAAGGCGCGTTGAAAGTGCACGCCATCGACGTCGGCACCAACCAGCTCGCCTGGAAACTCCGCAGCGATCCGCGCGTGATTGTGAAGGAGCAGTTCAACGCCCGCTACATGACCGAGGCCGATCTTGGCGAAAAGGTGAAGCTGGTGGTGATGGACCTCTCGTTCATCTCTCTAACAAAAGTCCTGCCCGCCGTGTTCTCCGTTCTGGAGGAAGGCGGCATGGTGGTTCCCTTGATCAAGCCGCAGTTCGAGCTCATGCGTGAGGACATCGGAAAAGGCGGCATCGTCCGCGATCCGAAGCTCCACGAGCGGGCGGTGGAGAAGATCCGGAAATTCGTCGAGGACTCCGGAAGGGAATGGAAGGGCTTGATTACGTCTCCGATCACCGGGACCGATGGAAACGTTGAGTTCCTCGCGTGGATCGGCTGAGGATGAATGGACCGCGAACTTTAGTTCGCCGGACAGTCTTCCTAAACTCCCAGCGAACTAAAGTTCGCGGTCCATTCCAGAGACGAGCATTCAGCTTCCAGGTGCCTTGCTTTTGCGGTTGTGGGCGGAAATCAGCTCCATGATTCCCGCGTCTGCAAAACGGGATTCCTCCAGCCCATAGGGATCCCAGGAGCCGAAGCTCCAGAGAAAGGCCTGCTTCACCGCATATCTCGGACGCGGACTGGAGAGATATCCGCAGAGCGCCTGATGATAGAGCATCCGGAAGGCCTTCAGATCCGCATTTTTCCAGGGATCGGCTTCATTGGGATTGGAACTACCCAGATAGGGCGCACGTGCGGCATCATCCAGGCTTCCTGCCGGGATTCTGGGTTTCCAGTCGGAAGCCGAAAGACCTCCGCCCCCGAGTCCGACCTCCACGAAATGAAGGGGCTTGTTCGCAGGCAGTTGGCAACGCAATCCCGCGAATTCCCCCGCAAACAGCCCGACGGCCAGATCGAAATCCTCCGGACGGGGCATCGGGCTGACCGATTGATACATCGAAACCCCGATGAAGTCGCAGCTCTTCCAAAGAGACGTGAGGGATTCCGCGTGGATCTCCTCCGGCTTCGCTTTCCCCGCAACCCCCTGATAGTTGAAGCTGAGCCCGCAGCGAAGATTGCTCAGTTTCCTGCGTGCCCGGAGATGCTCCAGCAGCGACTTCCAGGAGTCCGGATGCTTGAAGACCGTGGTGCCCATTTCCCCTTGAAGAGAAATGTCAATGGGCCAGTCGGCAGGGACTGCGGACTCGAGGGATTCGATGACCGGAATGAGACAGCTTTCCTCATAACTCGAGCCCTCGATCCTCACGAGCGGATCGAAGTCGAAATTGTTCCGCCATTCCTGAACCTGACCGTGGGCATTGAGGTGAAGAAGGATCGAGATGCCCAGTTTCCGTTCCACCGCTCGTCTGAATGCGGCGGTGTAGTAGCCCTGAAGTTCGCGTTTGATCTCGAGATCGAAGGGATAGAACCGGTTTCCCCCGATCTTGAGATCCCGGTTCTCCCGGTAGAGCCCGATGGATTTCACCGAAAGATCGGGCTTCAGCTCCGCCTGCAGCGCGATGCAGAACTGTACACGCTGATGTCCATGCTCCGCCGCCCGATCGACCACCTCGGGAGCGTCCTTCATCTGCCATTTGTGGAAGAGCGCGATCATTGGATCGAGCGCCGTGGCGGCATGGATCTTGCCGAGAAGCAAGCCCGCCAGAACGAGCCCGATGAATCCTGAAATGTGCAGATGGAATCCTGGCATGAACTGATGAACGCTGGAGATGGGCAGGGACGAAAATGACGTGATCCACTGTCGTCGGAGCCTGACGATCTTGAGGATGTTGCATCGGGATTCACCAAGGCATTCGACTTAAGCCTGATCCATCCGAATCAGCGTGTTCATCTGAGTTTGAACGGAGGCCTATCTTGCCGACTCCGCCTCTCCTCCAGCCGTCAAGGAGGTAGAGCGATCAAGACGGCAAATGGTCACCGGAACCTCCCGCATCAGGATTCCAACAACGAGGATTAAAATCGTTGGAATCTTCCTAATGGGTGGTCGGCAACTAACCTGAATGAATGGTCGGAATTTCTGAGATCGCACCGTATGCCCAGTCAATAGAATCATGAATCCGTATTCTCAAATTGGCCCAGTTGTTTTCGCACTTCTAATGGTGCCAGTTTTGAAAGCGGAGGAATCCCTCGTCCCGGACGCCGCGCAGCGGGAGCGCATCGAGAAGGCCATCCCCGCCCAGGCCACCGCCAAGGCCTTGAAGCCCCGCCGCCTGCTGATCTTCAACCGCAACGTCGAGTACAACGGCCACCGCGCCTCCATCCTCGCCGGCAGCGAGGCCTTCACGCAGTTCGGCAAGAGAACCGGAGCCTTCGAAACCACCGTCACGGAAGACCCCGCCGTTTTCGATCGCGACTCGCTGCGCCAATTCGACGCTGTCTTCCTCAACAACAACATCGGCAACACCGTCGCCGAGCCCGAGCGCCGCAAGAACCTCCTCGAGTTCGTCACTGCCGGCGGCGGCCTGATGGGCGTGCACGGCACTTCCGTAGCATTCACCAAGTGGCAGTGGCCGCCCCTGGAGGACTGGCCCGAGTTCGGCCACCTGCTCGGTGCCCGAGGCGCGAACCACCGCGGCGGCTACCTACAGGAACCCATCGTCATGGGACTCGATGACCCGACGCACCCGCTGTTGGGTGTCTTCGGCGGAAACGCTTATCCGTGGACCGATGAGATCTTCCGCTTCAACGATCCTTACGCGCGGAAGAACGTTCGTGTCCTGCTCAAGATCGATACGGAGAAAACGGATCTATCGACCTACAAGCCCGGCGATTCCTGCCTCCGCGCCGATCACGACTACGCCCTCGCCTGGATCCGCAAGTATGGCAAAGGCCGCGTCTTTTACTCCGCCCTCGCCCACAGCCCGCACGTTTTCGAGGATCCCAAAATGCTGCACTTCTATCTCGATGGTGCCCAGTTCGTCCTCGGCGATCTCCCCGCGCCCACCACCCCCAGCGCCTTCCTCACACCCGCCGTCCGCGCCCAGGAGAAGCTCGGTTGGCGCGTTGGCATCGAGGCCTACACCTTCCACAAGTTCACCTTTTTCGAGGCAATCGAAAAGACCGCCGAACTTGGCCTTCCCTACATCGGCGGACTCAGTTTCATGCAGCAGGTCAGCAAGGAGATCCCGAAGAACTTCGACCAACACCTATCCGACGATCAACTGCTCCAGATCCGCATGAAAATGGAATCCGCCGACGTGCGCATGCCGGTTTACTACGCCCAGACCATCCCCAGCGACGAAGCAGCCTGCCGCAAGCTCTTCGAGTTCGGCAACAGGATGGGAGTCGAAACCTTCATCTGCGAACCCAAACCCGCGCAACTCGAACTCCTCGACAAACTGGCCAACGAGTATGCCATCAACATCGGCATCCATAATCACGGTCCCAACATTTCTCCCGACACCTGGCGTCCTGAGATGGTCCTCGCCCTCTGCAAAGGCCGCAGCAACCGCATCGGAGCCGCGCCCGACCTCGGCTACTGGCTGCGTCTCGGCATCGATCCCATCGAGGCCGTCCGCATCCTGAAAGACCGCATCCTCACGGTCCAGATGCACGATCTCCACGAAGCCGGCGAAAAAGGCCAAGACGTTCCCTGGGGCAGCGGCACCGGGAAATCCCGCGAGTTCTTCGAAGAACTCCACCGCCACGGCATCCAGCCCACCATGATCGGCCTGGAGTACTCGCGCGATTGGTATGACTCCATGCCTAAACTTGCCAAGTGCATCGAGTTCGTCAACGCCACTGCCCTCGAACTCGCCGCCAAGCCTTGACTCAATCCAACGATGAATCGCCGCGCTTTCCTTGCCAAATCCAGCACCGCCGTCTTGGCCGCCGGGTTCTGCGCACCTTTTGCAGCCTTCTCCGAAGAGACCCAGCCCGGCCACTCCCACTCCGCCAAACTTGGCTGGAAGATCAGCGTCCAGCAATGGACCTACCGCCGCGTGCCACTGTTCGAAGGGCTCAAAATGGCCGCCGAGGTCGGTCTCCGCTGCTTCGAACCGCGCAGCATCCTCAAGCTCGATACCAAACGCCCCGGAATGGACGCCGATGAGAACATGTCCGAGGATGCCCGCAAGGAACTCAAGACCCGCGCGGACGATCTCGGCATCGCCTTCCCCAGCGTCTTCGCCGACTTCAACGGCAAGCCGGACCAGGCGAAGAAGGTATTGGAGTTCTGGAAAAGCCTCGGTGTCACTTATGTCGTATCCGAGCCGCCGATGAAATCCATCGACATGCTGGAGCCGCTGTTCGCCGAGTATGGCATGCAGCTCGCCCTCCACAACCACCAGCGAGGCAAGTCCGACTACTGGCACCCGGACATCGTGTTGGATCACTCCAAAAAACACGGCAAACAGATCGGCGCCTGCTGCGATGTCGGCCAATGGGCACGCTCAGGCCTCAAGCCCGTCGATTGCCTGCGCAAGATCGGTCATGACCGAATGATCAGCTTCCACCTCAAGGACGTCGTCGCCATGGGCGACCTTGACAGCCGCAACACCGTCATCGGCGAAGGTGCGGCCGATAGCGCGAACTGCCTCAAGGAGATCCACAGCCTCGGCTATCGGGCTCTCGTCACCATTGACTTCGAGCATGACTCGGATCGACTACAAGACGATATGATGAAGAATGTTTCATTTATTGAGAAGATCGCAAAGAGTTTAGCCGTTGATGATCATTCCCGTTGAGGGGAATGCTCATGATTTCAAGATGCAAACCACGGTGCTGGCGGCGAGTCAGGATGGAATGAGTGGGTGGCAATGACGGCGACACTCAACATTTGAAGCTCGTTTCCAGCGGATTGATTCATCCCAATGCCTCTCCGGTGGTCTGGGTAGGGAGCCATGCTCAGATTGTTGGCCTTGAAGGGATGGATCTTGCCGGTTGAAGTCATGCTGGACAAGTCATGGATGTTGGTGGGCCATGAGGGACTCACCTCGGATCGCACCAATGACGATCCCATCCCGAAGGTTCGTTCGAGGAAGTGCGGAAGGCTGCTCCAGGACTGATGGGAAGGGGAGGCTTCGTTAATGTGTTCGCCTGAACGTATCCGGATGGGTGATTCATTTGAATCCTAATGCATGAGTGACAGAATTCAGTCACGGGATGATATTCAGCCTAATGGTGATCTGCATTCCGTTAACTTGGAGTGCGACCCGTTCTCAACCTCCCAGAAACCCAAATTCATGAAAGCCCGTCATCTTTTGTCCATCGTTGGCCTGACCGCCATTCAATTCGTCGGAACCGCCCAGGCGGTTGACGTGATCAAAGCGAACAACACCACCGCCCTGAATGCGGTCGGAGCCTGGAACGCAGGAGCTGGTCCTGTTCCCGGGGCAGCCGATGTCGGCGTTTGGAACAACGTGCTGACGGCGAGCAACGCTGCCGGCAGCAACACCATCACCGCGCTTGGAGGAGACCTTTCCTGGCAGGGCGTTCGTGTGGCGAATGTCGCCGGCACTGCAAACACCAGCACCGCCACATCGGGCATCCAGATCACCAACGGATCATCTGCCAACACGCTGACCCTTGGCACGGCTGGCATCGACATGTCCGCCGCCACCCAAGCGTTACTGATTCAGTCCAAAATCGCACTGTCAGGGAACCAGAGCTGGAACGTAACCAACGCCAATACCAACGCCAATCCATTCGGCACCACAGGCGGCGTCATCAACGCCGGACTGGGTGAGGATCTTGTGTTTGCCGCGCAGGTATCCTCCACCCCCATGAACCTCGGCGGATTCACTCTCGGAACCTCCGGCACCGGAGCGATCGCGGTGACCAACGGCTACGCCATCAGCAACGGCACGCTCAATTTCGCCAATTCGAACACTTGGCTCCAGTCGGGCAGCAGCCGCCTCACCTCACTCGCCAGCAACCTCACCGTCACCGTTGCCTCCAACTCGAACCTCCGTCTCCGCGCGAACTCCGGCGGCGTCAATTCCGCCGCGCCGATCAGCGTCTCTGGCACCGGCTCGAAGCTCCAGATGGAGATCAACAACGGCACAGCTTCGATGATCCAGAGCGGCAACCTGACCTTGGGCAACGGCTCCACCCTCGAGCACCTTGTGAACCAGACAGGTGCCTTCACCGTCTCGTCCCCGAGTATCTCGACCTCCGGCACCATCACCTGGCTGGTCAACGGCAGCAACGCGGGCCCTGCAGCCGGTGTTGCGGTTTCGGGCAGTCTGGGAGGTAACGGCACCATTGCCTATCGCAACACGGCCACTGGCGCGAATGGACAGGTTCGTCTTTCGGGCAACAACTCTGGTTTCACAGGATCGATCACCCTCGATGGATCCTCCGGCAACCGAAATCTCCGCCTGACTGCGGCGAGCGCCGGAAGCTCATCCGCCATCTGGAGCGTTTCAACCGGCAACATCCTTGAAGTGGATGGAGTTTCGGTGAGCTTGGGCACCCTGAATGGAGCGGGTTCGGTCACCAACTCCCATGCCACCAACGCGGCGGGCTTGTCCGTGGGAGCTGGCAGTTTCTCCGGGATCCTCTCCAACGGAGCGGGAAGTGGTGGTCTCGCTCTCACCAAGACTGGAATCGGCACCCTCTCCCTCACCGGAGCGAACACCTACACGGGGGCCACCAATGTCAACGGCGGGACACTCTCCCTGACCACTGCTCAAACCGGAGCCGGAGCGGCCACGGTTGCGGACACCGCCACGCTCTCCATCACCCAACTGTTGGATGGTAACACGTTCAATGCTTCTTCCGTCACCCTCGGCACGTCCACTGGAGGAACGCTTTCCCTGACCCCATCGGCCTCACCGACCGTGGCCCTGCTGACAACGCCAAACTTCACGGTCAATGGGACCAGCGTCATCCGTGTCACCGGCACGCCGGTGAGTGGCACGACGCTGGTGGACTACACCGGCAGCATCGGCGGTGCTGGATTCGCGGGACTCTCCGTAGCCCTGCCGTTTCGTGTCTCAGGCACCCTCCAGGACGATACGGTCAACACCGCGGTGAACCTCATCAATGTCGAGGGTGACACGCTCAAGTGGCAGGGGAACCTCAGTGGCACTTGGGACATCGACACCACCAACGGCGGCGTTCTTGGAACGGCCAACTGGAAGACCTCTGCCCTGCCTGGCGGAGCCCGCTATGTCCAAGCGGGGGCTGGATTGGTGGATTCGCCCGTGTTTGACGACAGCGCCACGGGATCGACCTCGATCACGCTCAACTCGACTGTGTCACCGGTCGCCATCACCTTCAGCAACAGCTCGCTCGCTTATTCGATCTCCGGATCCGGTTCGATCGCAGGCACGGCCAGCGTCGTCAAGGGAGGCAGCGCCGCACTGACCCTGGCCACGGCCAACACCTTCTCGGGTGGCGTGCAGTTGAACGAAGGCACCCTTGGAATCAATCACTCATCCGCCATCGGGACCGGCCCGCTGACGATCGAGGACTCCACCGTCCTGGACAACTCCAGCGGGGCGGCCGTCACCCTTTCCACCAACAATTCACAATCCTGGAACGGCGACTTCACTTTCACCGGCAGCAACAGCTTGAACCTCGGTTCGGGAGTCGCCGCACTCAGTTCGAATCGAATCGTCACGGTCAGCGGCTCGACGCTGTCCGTGGGTGGCATTTCCGGTTCGGGCAGATCCTTGACCAAGGAAGGAGCCGGCACACTGGAGGTCGGGGCCAGCACCTACAGTGGCTCCACCGTTGTCAACGGAGGAACACTCAAGGCGAACAGCACCACCTCGTTCAGTTCGTCCTCCTCGGTCACCCTGGCTGACGCGGCCGGAGTGGTCCTCGATCTTTCCGGGTTCAATCAAACCATCAACACCCTCACCGGTGGCGGCACCGCAGGCGGAAATCTCGTTCTCGGGGCATCGACCCTGACGACTGGCACAGTCGCCAGTGCGACCCTCGGTGGCACGATCACCGGCACCGGAGCCCTGATCAAGAACGGCAGTGGAACCCTCACACTGAGCGGCAACAACAGCGGCTTCAGTGGAACCACCACGGTCAACGGCGGAGTTCTTTCGGTGGGCGATCTGGCGCACAACTCGCTGGGTTCCGGAAACCTGAGCCTGAACAACGGCAGCATCCTTCAGGCTAGTGGCTCTGTGACCCGCACGGTTGGCACGGGCAACGGCATCGCCAGTGGTAACGGGGGCTTTTCGGCAGTCGGAGGAAACCTGACGGTGAACTTCGGAGGTGCGTCCGCTGCCATCAACCTGAGCAGTGGAGGAAACGTCTTTGGCGGTGGCATCGTGTTCGGTTCTCCATTCGCTGACAGCAAGGTCATCATCCAGAATCCGATCGGAGTGAACAATTTCAACTCGACCCGCCCCGTCGTCGTCAATTCGGGCGCTGGTGGAGATTCGGCTGAGCTTGCGGGTGTGATCTCAGGTGGTCCGGCAGGCGGCCAGTCGGCCCTGAGAAAGTCCGGGTCGGGACGTCTGATCTACAGCGCGGCCAACACCTTCTCCGGAGACACCAGGGTCGATGGCGGCACGCTCGAGATCGCGAATGACCTCGCGCTTCAGAACAGCGCCATCGATACCACCGGGGT
>JAIYDT010000148.1 GCA_027487355.1 Verrucomicrobiaceae bacterium | reverse complement strand
CGGGCGTGGCGAGGGTATCCCTTCACATCCCCTATCCTGGCCTGTGCTCGGATTTGCCGACAAAACCCGCGCGGTTCAGCGCTTAGCTGGGTGATATGAAGATCTCACCTTGCACCTCCAGTCTGGTTGTCGGCCTGGCTTTCGCCTCCGCCCCTCTCAATGCTCAGGAAACGCCTGCCATGCCCAATCGTCCGCGCCTGGCGCCCATGGAGCGGGCCGAGCGGGCCGAGCGCATGTTGCGCGAGAATCGTGAGCGCGCCCCCCAGGAGGCCGCAAATGAAAAGCCATGGCGCATCGGCGTGATGGTGAAGCCCGTCGATGACTCCCTCCGCAGTCATCTGGAAATTGAGTCAAACACGGGACTCGTCGTCACGAAGTGCGAGAACGACAGCCCCGCCAGCAAGGCCGGAATCATGGAAAACGACATCATCCTGCTCGCGGCCGACCGACCGGTCGGGTCTCTCGAGGACCTCCGCGTGGCAGTGGAAAAGTCCGGCGAGTCCCTGTCCTTGAGCACCCTTCGCAAAGGCCAGCGCCGCCAAGTCGTCATCCGCAAGGAGATGCCGAAACCGCCGGAGATCCGCCCGATCCCGCCTACGCCGGATGCGCCACCCACCTTGCCGAATCAAGCCGCGCCGATGCGCGAGCAGGAAGCGATGATGCGTCGCATGTCCGCCCAGAACTCCCAGGTGATGGAGCGTCTGGAACGCCAGGAAAAGGAAATGGCGCGACTTCGCAACCAGCTCGAAGAGGTGACCAAGGCCATGCGCGAGATGAAGCGCGATGGCCAGAAGAAGGATGGCGAGGTGAAGAGGGATGACGAGGTGAAGAAGGATTGAGCTTATCCTCGCGACACGAGACCCGGACGCAGAAGTCCGGGTCTCTGTCACTACTCTGCATCGACTGAGGCGGGTGCCGTTTCCTGGGTCCACGATCTTGGGTGCCATTTCCCGCCGCCACGCCTCTCGAATCTTGAGGGCCAAGGGCCTGATTCCATACCAGCCCAGGCAAACGGCCTGGGTTCCATGGTCATGAGCAATGTAGGGCTGAAGGCCTGATCCATTTGGGTGAGAGGATCGGACGTCAAACGCGCCTAGAATGGAACGGGCCTTCAGCCCTCCGGAAGCTCTCGGTTCCAGTTCATGGGGCGATGCCCCATGCTGGTATGGAACAGGCCTTTGGAGCTCGAATCTCAAGTTGAGGCTAACGGGTGGCAGCCCGCCGCTAGACTGCTGGCAGGGTCTGCTGCGGTCCGAACACTTGATTTTTGGGACTGCCTCTAGCCAGACTGCCCCCCGTAATTGGCTTTTGCCCAGCCGCTAAACAATCATTGCAGCAAGTTTCAAGAGTTACCACTATCAATCATGTCCGCAGCGATTCAGACAACACTATTGCGAAGCGGTATCCGCGTTGATGCAGTGCGCATTGCTAATTTCCGCTCGCTCCGCAACGTGGAGGTTGAACTCGGGGACATCGCGCTGCTGGTGGGCATGAACAATGCTGGCAAGACGTCTTTCCTCAAGGCTCTCCATGTTGCACTCGGAGCCGACCGCCGCACGATTTTGCCAGATGATTTCTTCGTGAATCGAGATGGCAGCGCCGCAGATGAGATTCTCATCGACGTCCGCATCGTCCCCGTGGGTGCCAATGACCAGCGCACTGCGAGCTTCCACCAAACCTGGATCGACAATGACCTCGGTGGTAGGGGACTCATCAATGTCGACAGCAGCGACGGGGAGTTTGTGGCATTCCGCACCCGGATCACCCGCGATGCGGTGAAAAACGATTTTCTTCTGGAGCGTAGAAGTTTGGCGGTGTGGCCGGAATTCATTTCATGGCAGCAAAGCGGGTCTGGAAGTCGCGTGCCGAGGTTCGAGCAGTTGGCCTCATTTTTCATCGATGCCCAGCGCGATGTGATCGGCGATCTCCGATCCCGTTCATCCTATATGGGTAGGTTGCTTTCGAAGATCGAAATCCCCGAAACCGCTATCGCCGATCTTGAGGAGCGCTTGCGCCTGCTGAACGACGACATTGTTTCCCAAAGTGAGGTGCTGAGTCACATCCGCACCGTTCTCGCAGGGCTCAATCGCACCGTGCCAGCCTTCGGCGAGGGTGTGGAAATCAACCCCGTAAGCAAGAAAATGCGCGAGTTGATGAAAGGCGTGGGTGTGCAGTTCGCCGACAGCGATGGTTCGAGCTTCCCTTTGGAATCCCATGGGATGGGCACGCGAAGCTGGGCCTCGCTGCTCAGCTTCGACGCCTACATCTCCTGGACCGCCCGGCTCGCGCAGCGGGAAGGCCTGCCGTTCCATCCCGTGCTTTTTCTCGAAGAACCGGAAGCCCACCTGCATCCCAACGCGCAACGCTCGGTGTATGGGCAACTCGTCCAAGGGAGCGGGCAGCGCATCGTCAGCACCCACTCGCCTTACGTTGCCGGTCAGGCCGAGCTGGGAACCCTCCTGCATTTTGCCAAAAACGGAGCGGAAACGCGCGTGCGCCGGATTCCGGTGGGCGATCTCGGGGACGACGATCAACGCAAGATCCGTCGGGAGATCATGCGCACTCGCGGCGAGCTTCTTTTTGCCAGCGCCGTGGTGCTTTTCGAAGGCGAAACCGAAGAGCAGGCTCTTCCGATGTTCGCGCGGCATCATTGGGGGCAATATCCATTTGAGCGAGGCGTGGCATTCGTGGGTGTCGGCGGTGACGGGAACTACGCGCCGTTTTTGAGAGTCTTCGATGCCATGGAGATTCCGTGGTTCATCTTTAGCGACGGGGAACCTAATGCCCAAGCCAAGGTAAGCCGCTCTCTTGCTACCATTTCACTCAAACTTTCAGACTCCCGCGTTTGCCTACTGCCCAACAACCAAGCAATTGAGGGTTATTTGATGGATGCGGGGTATGAAGCTGAGTTGAAGAAGGCTGTCGTCGAATACCATGGCCCTTACGACACTCCTGAAGATCGGGAACGCAAGACCACCAGCGTTCAAGAATGGCAAGAGGCGGAACTCAGGCGCTTCCTTGGAGTAGGACGCCACAAGACACGAATGGCACCTCATTGGGCGGCTGCTATACTAACTTCTGGTGCCCCCCGAGCCATTCCTCCGGCGATCCGAGACCTCTTGGCTCGAATTGACCAGTGCCTTAATAACAACCCGCCGCAATCCTAGCCATGAATCCCAATCTTTCCCCGGCGCAGCAAGGCATCATTGAGGCGGAAGACGCCCACTATCTGGTCGTGGCCTCGGCGGGCAGCGGCAAGACCCGCGTCCTTACCGAGCGAGCGCGCTATCTACTGGAAGTGCGGAACATCAAGTCCCGTGTCCTTGCTCTGACCTTCACCAACAAAGCTGCCGAGGAAATGCGGCAGCGCCTGCGGGCTGTGGCGGACCTTTCCGAGCGCACCTACATCGGCACCATCCACAGCTTCTGCCAGAGCCTCATCGAGGCCCACGGCAACGCCATCGGCTATTCGAGGATGCCCGCCATCCTCGAACGCGAGAGCGACCGCATCGCGATGCTGGAAGAGGCCTTTATCCAAAGCGCTGAGCTCAGTAGCTACCTGCGAAGGCACCAAACTCCAAAAGACAAACGGGCGTTCCTCTACGGCGTGCTCGAGAAGATCAGCCTCTGCAAACGGGACTGGCGTAAGTTTGGCGCGATCTCCGAAGGCGAGTGGGATAGCGCTGAAGAGACGCAGATCTTTCTCGAATATCAGCGCCATCTATCGAGCCAAGGCGTGATCGATTTCGACGACATCCTTCTCCTCGCCTACCGCATTCTCTCGGAACGCCCTGCCATCGCCGCGATCTATCACCGGACTTACCGTTACCTTTTTGTCGATGAGGCACAGGACCTGAACTCGGTTCAGTACGCGCTGGTGCGCATCCTCGCTGAAGGCGCGGCGTCCATCCTCCTCGTGGGCGATCCGAACCAGGCAATCTATGGCTTCAACGGGTCTAGCAAGGATTTCATGCTGGAGGATTTCGTAAGGGACTTCTCGGCAAGACGGGTGGACCTGCGGGAGAACTACCGTTCTTCCAGAGCGGTGATCCGGGCGGCCAACGGGCTTTACCCTGATAGCATCGACTGTGACAGCGCCGCCCTAGAAGGAGAGTTCGACATCGTTACCTGCGCCGATGAAGCCGAAGAAGCCCGGTGGGTGCAGGAAAAGATCGCGAGCCTGCTTGCTGCTGGAACTCATCAGGACATCGAAGGCTCCATCACTCCTGACCGCATTGCCGTCCTTGCCCGCAACCGCTACGTGTTTGGCCCCTTGCAACAGTCACTGGAAGCAAATGGCATTGAATACCATCTCCGTCTTCCCGGCGGTGGATCGACCTTGGAATCCGATCTCGGAAGATTGTTCGATCTCGGTATTCGCATTCTGGTAAATCCAAAAAATCGCCTGCACTACGACGAATTGACACGGCGTCTCAACGTTCCCGGGATTGCACCAACGGATTCGGAAGATCCTCTCGTTCTGCTCAAGACAGCCTGTGGATCAACGCCGGAATCTGGTCACCTTGTAAACGAGCCGTTGATTGAGGCTTGGAGCCTGCTCCACTCGGATGTGAATCGCTTCACCCGCGCCCTCGACCTCCTTGAGGCGAGTGTAAATCAATGTGAGATCGGAGCAGAAGGCCAAGCCGAGGCGCGAGCGCTTGCACTCGCGGACCTCGGATTTCTGCGTGCTGTATGGGGCAACTATACCCGCCGTTCGTTGAAGGACGGCCGAAGCCTTGGACAGTTCCGGAATCAGATGGCAACAGGAGAAACCGTCCCCAATATTGAAGGTCGGGGTGTGACGCTGGCCACGGTGCATGCCGTCAAGGGATTGGAGTATGATATCGTATTCATCATCGGCTTGGTCGAAGGCGGGTTCCCGGATTATCGTGCAGTGAAGGCTGGAGCTTCCGCTCTGACTGAGGAAAAGAACGACGCATTTGTGGCAGTGACGCGATCGAAACGACTTCTTTATCTCACCTGGCCACAGTCGAAGTTCATGCCTTGGGACAACGAGAATAGAGTTGCACAGCGGAAGTCGCGGTTCTTGGGCGAAATCGAAAATGGTGTTTCGATCTATCAATTTGCTTCTACGTCATTCAAAGTTGCGGAGGATACTCCCGAATACCCTCGGCGAACTCAGAGGCCGAAGTGATGCGAAAGAAGTGGTGTGGGTCGCCTGGTCTCCGCATTAGGATATCTTGTCCTCGGGAAATCTGGTGAAGTCTCACGAACTTTTGATTCCATCCCGGACCTTGGGAAATCCAGGGTGGGCTCTTCCGGTGACGGCTGGACCGCTCCACAAGTTGCAAAATTGAGCTACTTCTCCAGCCCGTAGATCCGCGTGCAGTTTCCGCCTAGGATGGCCTGCTGCTCGGTGGGGGAGAGCTGGGAAATGTAGCGGCGGACAGCATCTGCCCAGGCTTGGTAGGACTCGATGCGGAGGAGGCAGACGGGCCAGTCGGTGCCGAACATGACGCGGTCGGGGCCGAAGAGGGCGATCGTTTCCTCGACGTAGGCCTGGAGAGTGGCGTGGTCGAGGTCGTCATCGAGGACTTCGGTGACCATGCCGGAGAGTTTAACGCCGGTGAGGTTTTCCCGCTTCGCGAGTTCGGCCATGCCGGCTTTCCAGGCGGGGTCGATGCGGCCCTTGCGGATTTCCGGCTTGGCGATGTGGTCGAGAATGATCGGCAGGTTCGGTTGGCGATCGACGAGCTGGATGGCGACGGGTAGCTGCCGTTGGAAGATCAGCAGGTCGTAGCGCAGGCCGAAGGACGGCAGCAGGTCGAGACCGCAATGGAAGTCGTCGCGCAGGAAATACTCGTCGGGTTCCTCCTGAAGCACGTGACGCACGCCCTTGAGCTTCGGATGCGGGGAAAGGCGTTCGAGGTCCTTCCCGACTCCTTCATCGATCAAGGGCACCCAGCCGACTACTCCCTGGATGAGCGGGGTTTGGTCGGCTAGCGAAAGCAGCCAATCGGATTCCTCGATCACTTGTCGCGCCTGAACGACGACCGTGCCGCTGACTCCCGCCGCAGCGGTGGCGGCGGCGAGTTCGGGCAGGAGCTGGTCCTGTGCAAGCGGGCTGCCCGGCGGGATCCAGCCGTATTCGTCGGTGGAGTAACGCCAGAGGTGATGGTGGGAATCGATCATTTGATGGAGAAGGGGTTTGCAACCCCTTGCCGAGGATGAGTCATGGCTGGGCTAGTGAAAGGGGTTTCAAACCCCTTCTCCTTACAGGAACAGCGGCTTCATGTGGCGGTCGAAGAGGTTGCCTGTGACGTTTTTCGCCACGATGGCCTCGTTCGCTTTCAGGGCATCGAGGTAGGTGTCGCCAAGCTGGGCGGCGACCTTGAAGCCGACGTGGAGGAGTTGGCGGAAATGGGCGTTGTAGAGCGGGTTCGACTGATCGTGGCGGAGCGCGCCGGTGAACTGATCGCTGGTCCAGCCGTTGACCTCCTCGGCGGAGGGGAGCTTCGCGTCGTCGATGTCGATGACGGTGGCGTAGGGCTCGCAGAGGGCTTCCTTTTTCGAAAGCGCGGTGGCGTAGATCTGCTTGGCGAGATCGAGGGCGGCTCCACCGGCCTCGGCCAGTCCGATGACTTCCTCCAGCCAGGTCGTGCCGGCGGTCTTGATGTGCAGGCCGGCTCCGGTGCGGGCGAGGGCACGACGGATGGCCGGGTAGATCGAGAACTTGTCGGAACCGGAGTGGACCGAGAGTTTCAAACTACTGGGAAGACCGTAGGCGGAAATGGCGTGGGCGATGACGGCGAGGTCGTCGTTGAACTCCTTCTCGAAGGCGGTGACATCGCCGACGTAATCGACGCCCTTGTTGAAGCGACCGGTGAACTTGGGCGCGATGGTCTGGATCGGGATGCCCTGATCGGCGATGGCGGCGAGGATGACGAGCAGCTCCGGCGGGGTCTGCGGCTTGTCGGTTTCGTCCATCGAAACCTCGGTCACGAAGTCGTCGGTGCCGCCCTTGGCCTCGACGATGTGGCGGTAGATCGCACCGGCCTTCTGGGTGGCTTTGAGGAACTGGTTGGCCGTCTTTTCGATGTCGGCGCGGGTGATTTCAAAGGGGGCGTCGATGCCGGCGATGGAAACCTTGCCGAGGAGTTCGGGGTGCTTCGCGATGAAGGCCTCGATGTCGGCCGGGTCGGCCGCTTCTCCGATGTCATCGGCCACGTCGAGGGTGAAGAAATCGCAGGGAGCGACGAAGCGATCGACCGTCTTCAGGTTGATGTGGTCGGCATCGAGCAGATAGGGCTGCGTCCATCCAAGATCGGCCACGGCCTTGTCAGCGGCGGCGCGGGTGCCGGAGGGTTCGGAGCCGATGATGAGGTGCTCGCGGTTCGACTTGTTCCAGACCGGAACGAGATCAACTCCGGCCTGTGCGGCGAGTTGGAAAGCGGCGAGCTGCGAGGCGGCCTGATGGGCGAAGCGATCGCCGACGCCGAAGGTGAATTTGGGGCAAGATTTCATGGAAGAAATGACTAATGACTAATTTCCTAATGACTAATGGAAGACGGCAGGTCTCTTAAAAGCGCGGAATCTATTCGGAATGCAGAAAAGGAACCACAGATGAACAGGATGAACACGGATGAAAGAGGGATTACCTTTTGAAGAACTGATTCAATTTGGCGTTTTCATCCGACCTCTTCATCTGTGTCGATCCTGTGCATCCGTGGTTGAAAAACTCTTTCGAATTTCAGATTTCGAATTTCGAGTTTCGAATTTCCTCAATTCACCTCGATGATGACCTTGATGGCTCCGAGGGTGGGGTCGGTGAACTGGGCGAAGCCGGTGGGGACGTCGTCGAAGGCGAGGCGGTGGGTGATCCAGAGGTCGGTGTTGATCTTTCCGGAGGCGATGAGGTCGATGATTTTTCCGAAGTCGGCGGGCAGGGCGTTTCGCGAGGCGAGCAGGGTCAGTTCGCGGCGATGGAAGACCGGCGCATGCGGAAAGCTGAGCTCCTGGGTGGTGATGCCGACATAGACCACGCGACCGTTGAAAGCGGCGTATTCGAAGCAGGTGGACATCGACTTGGCGGAGCCGGTGGCGTCGATGATCACGTCGGCGAGCTGGCCTCCGGTAACGCCTTCGAGTTCGGCGAGGTGCGAGCCATCGGGCTTTGGTTGGATCGTGTGGCGGATGCCGAGGTTTTCCCGGCAGAAGGCGAGGCGGCTCTCGACCATGTCCATCACGATCACGTTGAGGTCCATGAGTTTCAGGAACTCCAGGCAAGCGAGGCCGATCGGTCCCGCGCCGATGACGAGGACGGATTCGCCGGGCTGCGGGTTGCCGCGCTGGACGGCGTGGTAGCCGATGGCGAGGGTCTCGACGAGGGCGAGTTGGTCGTAGGAAAGGTGGTTTCCGGGGTGGAGTTTCCGGGCCGGGCAGATCCAGGAATCGCGGAGTCCGCCGTCGGTGTGGACGCCGAGGACCTGCACGCCGGGGCAGCAGTTCGACGAGCCCTTGCGGCTGGTGGCGGAGTCCGGGTTGTTAACGTAGGGCTCCAACGAGCACTTGTCGCCGGGCTTCACGTGGGTCACGTCCGGGCCGACCGCAAGCACCTCGAGGCCGAGTTCGTGGCCGGGGATGCGCGGGTAGGAAAAGAAAGGCATCTTTCCGAGGTAGCCCGAAAGGTCGGTTCCGCAGATGCCCATGCGATGGGTGCGGACGAGGGCCTCGCCCGGGCCGGGTGCGGGTGGCTCAGGGAGCTCGATGACGTTGATTTCCTTCGGCTGGGTGAATTGGATCGCTTTCATCGGATCAGTTGTTTTCGGGCAGCCCTTCAAGGTGGCCGAGGTTTCTAACAGGGGCGAAGATCGCCTGCACTTCTGCGAGCAGGGCGGGGTCGAGCGGCTTGTTCATCCACTCGGCCCACTTGCGGACGTTGTCGGGATTCGCGGAGCCGGAAACGGTGGTGGCGATGTCCTCGTTGGCGAGGCAGAACTGGAGGGCGAGCTGGGCGATGTCGACGCCCTGCGAATCACAAAGCGCGGCGGCGGCACGGGCGGCGGCCTTCACCTCCTCGGGCTCCTTCAGCCAGGCGGGAAGGGGGGCATTTGTTAGAAGTCGCGCGGAGAAGGGTCCGGCATTCATCACGCCGATGTTCTTTTCCTTCAATCGTGGGATCAGCTCGTCGGCGAGTCGGGTGTTCTGGAGCGTGTACTGGTTGTAGGAAAGGATGCAGTCGACGTCAGCGTGATCGAGCACGGTGTGGAAGGCCTTCATCGGGTAGCAGGAAAACCCGACGGCGCGGATCTTGCCCTGCTGCTTCAATTTCATCACGGCGGGCAGGGTTTCCTCCCAGATCTGCGGGAGCTTCACGAACTCGACGTCGTGGAGCAGCAGGATATCGAGGTGGTCGGTGCCGAGGCGGTGGAGGGACACGTGGACGGATTCCTCGACGCGCTTGGCGGAGAAGTCGAAGTGCTCCAGCGAGTAGCGGCCGAGCTTGGTGCAGAGCTGGTAGGAATCGCGCGGCACGTCACGCAGGGCGATGCCCAGCAGCACCTCCGACATGCCACGGCCGTAGAAGGGCGAGGTATCGAAAAGGTTGATGCCGAGGTCGAGCGCGACTTTCACGGAGTCCAGCGCCTGGTCGAGTGCGACGGGTCGGAACTCCTGGCCGAGCGAGGAGGCCCCGAAGGAGAGGATCGGGAGTTGAAGCCCGGTGTTGCCGAGCGGACGCGTTTTCATGGCAGGAAGGAGCGGATGGAGGAAAGGGTCTGGCGGGCGGCGGTTTCCGTGTCGGGCAGCGGCAGGATCTCGGCGGAGAGGTAGCCTTGATAGTCGATCTCACGCAGCGCAGCTACGATGGACGTCGTAGGTGTGTGGCCGAAGCCCATCGCCTGGCGGTTCGAGTCGGCCCAGTGGACATGGCCGACGTGCGGGCCGGCTTCGATGAGAGCCTGCGCGATCGAGACCTCTTCGATGTTCATGTGGAAGAGGTCGGCCAGGAGGACGATGTTCGAAAGCGAGCGCGACTCGATGAACCTGGCCCCATCGGCGAGACGGTTGATGAGGTTCGTTTCGTAGCGGTTCAGCGGTTCGTAGATGAAGGGCACGCCGTGCTTCGCGGCCGCATGGCCGATCGTGTGGAGCGCCTCGGCCAGCCAATCGAGCGCTTGCTCGCGGGTGACCTCGCCGCCCCATTTTCCCTGCATCGAGCCGAGGATGGCCGGGGCACCGAGTTGGCCGCCGAAGTCGACGAGGGCGAGGATGAAGTCGAGGGCGGTCTGGCGCTTTTCCGCAGAGGGATCGGTGAGCGAGAGTCCGTGACGCAGCATCCCAGCCCCGGTGCCGACAGCGGCGATCTGGAGGCGGTGTTTGGCGGAGAGGTCGCGGATTTCCCCGACTGTGACGAAGTCGGCGGACGGCAGGAAAAGCTCCACCGCATCGAAGCCCAGCTCCGCCGCGAGCGCGAAGGCCTCGGGCAGGGGTTGGCGGAAGACGAAGGGGCCCGCAGCGGCCTCGGGGACCTGCGAAAGCGTGACGGCCGTTTTCATCAAACGGACTCGAGGATGATGTTGCCGTAGGGCGTGGCATCGCCGGTGCGGATCAGGCCGATGGCACCTGGGACGAGCTTTTTGAAATCGTTGTGAAGCAGTCGTTCGACGCTGAGGTTAGGGATTTGCGCGAAGGATTGGTCGAAGCGGGCCACGGTTTCCGGCGTATTCGAGGCCACGAACTGCTCGGCCTGCCAGATCTTGCCGATCTTGAAGTTCGGCTTCAGCACATCGAGCACCTGCAGGATCGTCGGCACGCCGTG
>JAIYDT010000266.1 GCA_027487355.1 Verrucomicrobiaceae bacterium | reverse complement strand
TCATTGGTCCGCTGATCACCTTCAACCTCGGGGTGGAGTCGGGTCAGTTGGCGCTGGTGGCGATCGTCCTGCCGATCCTTTTGAAACTGAGGAAGCGTCCGGCGTTCGAAAAATGGGCGGTTCCGGCGATGTCGGTGCTGGTGATCCTGATGGGCACGTTCTGGTTCATCGAGAGGGTGCGGGGTTGACTCGGGCTGAGTGGTTTCCTGAACTAAGGGAAGACCATGAATGCCACCGCACCCGTTTCCCCGAGCTCGAAGCGCCGACTGCGCATGCAGGAGTTCGGACTCGCGGGGGTCGTGCTGCTGCTGGCGATCATTCTCGGCACCTACGGCTGGCATGATGCAGCTCCGGGAAGGCCGAACACCTTCCTCAATCCCGACAACCTCATCGACGGCATCGCGACGCCGATGTCCTACTATGCAATCATGGCGATCGGTCTGACGCTGGTGATCATTACTGGCGGGATCGACATCTCCGTGGGCGCGGTGATGGCGCTTTCCGCGCTCGGCGGGGCAGCGGTGCTCCAGACTCTGCCGGAGCATGCGCCGGCGATCCAGGTCCTGCCGATCGCGATCCTCGTGCCGCTGCTGATCGGAACGCTTTGTGGCGCGGTCAATGGCGGCCTGATCGTGGGGCTGAGGCTGCACCCCTTCATTGTCACGCTTGGCACGATGAGCATCTTCCGCGGACTGGCGAACGTGCTGCCTGCGGAGAAGACGCTGCCTTCCGCAGGCCGACAGTTGCCCAAGGCCTTCACGCTGGATTTCATGCGCATCGAGATCGGTGGTCTGCAACCGATGCCGCTCATCATCATGCTGATTTTCGTGGCTTTCGGCTGGTTCTATCTGCGGATGCTGGTGGCGGGTCGGGAAACCTATGCGATCGGAGGAAACGAGGAGGCCGCGAGGTTCAGCGGGATGCGGGTCGGCTGGATCAAGCTCAGGACCTACACGCTGGCCGGATTGGCGGCGGGGTTGGCGGGGATGGTGTCGCTGGGACGCTTCGGCACGGCTTCGACCAGCACCGGCTCCGGTTACGAGCTGACGGTGATCGCCTCGGCCGTGGTCGGAGGAGCCAGCCTGCTCGGCGGACGCGGCACTGCGATCGGGGCGCTGCTCGGGACGCTGGTCATCGCACTCATTGAAAACGGCATCGTCATCCTCCGGCTGGCCCAGGAATACCGGCTGGTGATCATCGGACTGGCGATCATCATTGCGGTCTCACTCGATCGTCTCGGCTCGATGCTGCGCAACCGTTGACCCATTTTCCAAACCCATGAAACTCCATCCACGCACCCTGCTCACGCTCGCCTCGGCGACGCTCCTCGCCCTCGGCCTGAACGCCTGCACCAAGAAGGCGGAGTCCTCCACCGGCAAGCGGAAGATCGTCATCGGCATCATTGCCAAAAGCATGTCGAACGATGTTTTCCAGGCTTCCCACGCCGGAGCGCAGGCGGCGGCGAAGGAACTCGGGGCGAAGTACAACGTGGACGTCGAGGTCGAGATCCGCACGCCGAACGACGAGGACGCCACCAAGCAGGCCGAGGCGATTGACGCGCTGGTGCGTCGCGGCGCGGACGGCATCGCGATCGCCTGCTCCGAGGCGAACACGGTCACGCCGTCGATCGACAAGGCGGAAAGCAAGGGCGTGTCGGTGGTCTGCTTTGATTCCGATGCCCCTAACAGCAAGCGCTTCGCCTACTATGGCACCGACGACAAGTCCTGCGGTGCGCGGGTGATTGACGAGATCGCGAAGTCGATGGGCGGAAAGGGAACGGTCGCGATCCTGGCCGGCAACCAAAGTGCTCCGAATCTTCAGAACCGGGTGGCGGGGGCGAAGGAGGCGCTAGCGAAGTATCCGGAGATGAAGCTCAACGAGCCTGGGGTCTTCTTTCACGTCGAGACTCCTGAAAAGGCGGCCGAGGCGATCACCAGCGCGCAGAACGCCAACCCCGGCATTCAAGGCTGGGTGCTAGTGGGTGGATGGCCCTTGTTCACGAAGGACGCCCTGAAGTGGGCACCGGGCAGCGTGAAGGTCGTGTCGGTGGATGCGCTTCCCGCGCAGCTCAGTTATCTCCGCAGCGGCCACGTCGAGGTCCTGCTGGCTCAGGATTGCTATGGTTGGGGTGGCAAGTCGGTGGAGATCCTGTTGGAGAAGATCATCAACGGCAAGGCCCCGGCAGATCCACGGGTCATCGATCCGCTGACCCGCGTGACGAAGGAGAATGTCGATGCCTTTTCAGGCAACTGGGACAAGTGGCTCGGCAAGTGATCCGATGTCCGAAGGCTTCATCCAGTTCCGGTCGGTTTCGAAGAGCTTCGGCGGCGTGGCGGCTCTGAGCGGCGTCACACTGTCGATTGCACAAGGCGAGTGCCACGGCCTGATGGGCGAGAACGGGGCGGGGAAGTCCACGCTTGGAAAAGTGCTCGCCGGGATCCACCGACCGGACGAAGGGGGGCTTTCGATCGACGGCAAGCCGCAGATGTTTTCCTCACCGCGTGATGCCCTCGCGGCTGGGGTGGCGATGGTGCATCAGGAACTCGCCTTCTGCCCGGATCTCAGCGTGGCGGAAAATCTCTGCCTGGGCCGCATCCCGAGGAAATGGGGAATGGTTGATCGCGCGTCGATGGAGAGCAGGGCGAAGAAGCTGCTCGCAGCCATCGGGGTGGACCTCGATGTCCATGCGACGATGCGGGAGCTTTCCACGGCGCAGGAGCAGCTCGTCCAGATCGCGGCGGCCCTGGGCACCGAGCCGCGGATCCTGATCTTCGATGAGCCGACGAGCTCGCTCTCCCAACCGGAGGCCGAGCGCTTGTTCGAGCTCGTCGAATCACTCAAGGCACGCGGCCTGACGATCATCTACGTCTCCCACCGCATGCCCGAGCTGTTCCGGCTTTGCGATCGGATCAGCGTCCTGCGCGATGGCCGTTATGCCGGTGAACTCGCCGGCGGCGAGATGACCGAGTCAGCCGTGGTGCGACTGATGATTGGACGTGACCTCGATCATTACATTCCCGAGCACCTCTCCTCGGCAGCGGGCGAGCCTGTTCTAACAGTTCGCCATTTGTCATCACCAGGAAGATTTGAGGATATGTCGTTCGAAGTCAGGGCGGGGGAGATCGTCGGCTTCGCGGGTCTGGTGGGAGCGGGTCGCAGTGAGATCGCGAGGGCGCTCTTCGGGCTCGACCCGCGTGCGACCGGGGAGGTGACGATCAAGGGCGAGAGACTTAAGGTTGGCTCGATTCAGGAGTCCTTGAAAGCGGGCATCAGCCTCGTCCCCGAGGATCGCAAGCGCCAGGGCTGCGTGCTCGGCATGGCTTGCTCGGAAAACATCAGCATGGCGGTTTTGCCGGATCTTTCACGCAGAGGGCTATTGGATCGGAGTTCGGAGCGGAGTCTTGCCGGAAAGTCGTTTGCGGATCTCTCGATCAAGGCCGCGTCGATCGAGGCACCGGTGCAATCACTCAGCGGCGGCAACCAGCAGAAGGTCGTCTTGGCGAAGTGGCTGGCCCGAAAGGGTCGGGTGCTGATCGTCGATGAACCGACACGCGGCGTTGATGTCGGGGCGAAGGCGGCGATTCATGCCTTGGTCGACCGTCTGGCCTGCGAGGGATTTGCGATCCTGCTGATTTCCTCCGAACTTCCCGAGCTGGTTCACCTTTCCTCGCGGGTCATCGTCATGCGTGAGGGGCGGCAGGTCGGTGAGCTGTCACGCGAGGCGGTCACGCAGGAGTCGGTGCTGCGTTTGATGTCTGGCGTGGAATCCAGTCCCGCGAGGCCATGAGCCGGTGGATAGTGCTCATGGTCCTCCTGCTGGGAGGAGTCGTGCAGGCCCACCTCGGAAATGAGAATGACACGGAGGTGAGGATCTATTCGGACCGGATGCAGGTCGTCACCCGCACTTCGATCCCGTTTGCCTGGCGCTTGCTGGGGGATCGTGCCCCGGCAGTGGCCGATGACGCAGGCAAGGACAGGGCGAGGTCCTTGCTGGTCGCTGAGGCTGCCGGGCTTTTCAAAATGACGGCCGGGGGAAAGGAGTTGCCGCTGATCAAGTCGGACTGCCAGTTCGAGGTGGAGAATGATGTGGCCTTCGTGTTGACCTATGCCCGTCCGACCGCATGGCCTGTGGAAGTGATGGCGAGGTTTTTCGACTCCTTGACCAATCTCGATTCAGGGACGGTGAGGGTCTTTGATTTCAAGGCCGCACGTTTCAACAGTGATCTCGATCCGCTGGCAGAGGGCATCATTCATCAGGGGCAGCCTTCGTTTTCGTTCTCCCTCGAAACGACGACCACTCCTGAAAAGGCAGTGGCGGGCCGCATCGAGGTGGCGGGTGTCCGACCGCATCCGGAAGCTTCACAAGGCCATCTGTGGGCCTTGGTCTTGCCTAGTGCTTGCGCGGCTTTTTGGTTCTTCTGGCTGATCCGACGACGGTTCCGGTCCTGAGTTCAAGAAGGGTGATCTTTTGGGATCAACCATTCTTCGGTCGGATCACTTCCCATTCGGCCACCGAATCGGAGCAGAGCTGGGAGATCCGCGCGAACCAATCGGGAATATCGGCCGGTGGTGATGCAAGATCGCCTTCCGCCGCCGCCAAGGCGAGCGGCTGGAAGCCCAACATTCCGGCGACGCCTCGAATGCTGTGGGCGGCTTCGCGCAGTTGCTCCGGATCCAGGGGATTCAAGGTGGATTCGATCCGGGTCAAGTACTCCGGGATCCCATCAATGAACTCCTGCACAAGCAGAAGCACCTCTGGATCGCTGAGGCCACCGATCGCATCGAGACGATCGAGATCAATAAGGGGGGGAGGCATGGTGCTGGGGGGGACTGGAACGGGTGGTCGGGTGTTGTTCAAGGGTTTCGATCAGGAAACGCTCGATCTGTCTTGAGATGGGGGCGATGTCGAACTTGTCCCGAACGGCATTGAGGGCGTGGTTCGCGATCTTTTCACGAAGCTCCCGATCGGAATGAAGCCTGACGATGGCGTCGGCATACGAGCTGGCGTCCGCTGCCTGGGCCTTGACGGAATTGATCCCGTCCTGGACGAGTTCCGCCTGGCCGCCGTCAAGAGAGCTGATGACCGGCAGTCCGGAGGCCCCGGCTTCCAGGGGCGTGAGGGCGAAGGGCTCTCCCCAGTTCGAGGTGAAGACCAGGGCATCGTAACGGGCGTAAAGTGCGCGCATCTCGTCGGCAGGCACGGAGCGTCTTTGGACGTGTTCCTTCAGGCCCAATGAGGCGATCTCGGCATCGACGCGGGCGAGG
>JAIYDT010000020.1 GCA_027487355.1 Verrucomicrobiaceae bacterium | reverse complement strand
TCCGGGGGGCGAGGGGTCTCCGGAGCAACGGCTCCAGCAACTGGAGCGCGATTGCAAGAAAGCCCAAATCCGTGTGGCGGAGCTGGAGGCTGCGAATCCGAGGGCGGCGCGACCCGGACAGACGATTTCCGATGGCCTGCGCGGGCTGGCCGAGGACATCCGGGAAGGAAAGCCGGTGAGCCCGGATGATGTGTTTCGACGCTCACAGCCGCTGCTTCGTGACCTTTCACCACTTTTCGAACGGATCCGCATCCGAGGCATCGAGGCGATGTCGGAGAGCATGATCGGAGAGATGACGCGGAAATACAATCTCACTGCCGCCCAGCAGGAGACGTTGAAGAAGTGGTTCTCCCAGAAGGCCGAGGAGGATGCGAAAAACTGGACCGACCTCGTCAGCCGCAAGGGCACCACGCTCGATGACATGGCCAAGGAGTCGCGGAACACTCGCCCGGACAAAGGGCTCGATTCCGTCATGGAAACCATGCTCAGCGGCGACAAGCTCGCATCATTCAAATCCGAACGCGCCACCGACAAGGCCGCACGCATCCAGCAGGAGGCCGACAGGCGGGTGGAGCGGGTCAACTCGATCGTCCAGCTCGACGACTCACAGCGCGACCAGGTTTTCGGCATCATGGCCCGCAACTCGCCTGACTATGATTCCTCGATCAAGCTCGAAGGCTCATCCGGCGACATCGGCAACCTCCCCGCTGGTAGCCCCGAGGCCGCCACACTCGCCGTGCTCAGACCGGAACAGCGCGCCGCCTATGAAGCCGAGCGCCAGCGTCGGCGGGAAGCGGCCGAGAAGGATATGAAGTCGCTCGGCCTGACCTTGCCGGAAACCTGGAATTTCCTCGATCCATGATCACTTCTAAGGAAACACCCGCCATCGACATCCGTGACCTGAGGGTGGATTACGGAAACTTTGTCGCCGTCGATGACCTCACCCTCAGCGTGCCGAGCGGTGAGGTCTTCGGTCTGGTCGGGCCGAACGGGGCAGGCAAGACCAGCACCTTCCGCGTTCTAACAACACTCATGGAGCCGACCTATGGCGACGTGTTTCTTGATGGTGTGGACATTCTGGAAGACCTCGAAAGCGCGCGACGGATCGTGGGCTACATGCCGGACCTGGCTCCCGTGCCGTCCGACCTGAAGGTTTGGGAGTTTCTCGATTTCCATGCCGCCGCCTATGGTCTCGGGACGAAGTTACAGCGACGCGAACGGGTGGCCGAGTGTCTCGAGGAAGTCGCCCTCACGGACCAGCGTCACAGTTGGTGCAAGCAACTGTCGCGCGGTCAGACCCAACGCGTGGTGCTTGCCAAAACGCTGCTGCACCGGCCTCGAGTCATGATCCTCGATGAGCCCGCGAGCGGACTTGATCCCCTTGCCCGACGCGATCTTCGTCAAGCCCTGCGAAGGCTGGCAGACAAGGGCGCGACGGTGTTCGTCAGTTCCCATATCCTCAGCGAGCTTGCGGAAATGTGTTCGTCGCTGTGCGTCATGAACAAGGGCCGCCTGCTGGCATCAGGCACGGCGGAGCAGGTCAGGCAGCAGCTTGGCAGCACCGAAAGAACCCTCACCGCCACCTTGCTGGGCAGGCAGGACGAGGCAGCCGCGTGGTTGCAATCCCAGTCCGGCGTTCACCGACTCCAGCTCGCGGGCGAGCAGGTGATCTTCGATTTCACCGGCTCT
The DNA here is from genome assembly GCA_027487355.1 of Verrucomicrobiaceae bacterium. Taxonomy (GTDB): domain Bacteria; phylum Verrucomicrobiota; class Verrucomicrobiia; order Verrucomicrobiales; family Akkermansiaceae; genus Luteolibacter. Next base: position 5,513 of record JAIYDT010000020.1, on the reverse strand, counting down.
GATGACGCCCAGGCCGGCCTCATGGAGGGCCTCATCGCGCAAGGCCTCCGCCTTCGTGCGTTTGAAGAGAAGCGCTCGTCCTTTGAAGACATCCTGGTGGAAGTCGCCGAAACCAACCGCCGCTCATGAGTTCCGAAACTTCCGTCCCCCCGCCCACCCGTCATGTCATGTGGAAGCCCTGGGCCAATCCGATTTTCCGTCGCTTCTGCCGCTCGCGCCTGAGGCCACGTAGTCTTGGAATCTGGTTGCTGGTGACCGTGATGATTGCGGGGTTTCTTTTCGCCTTTTCAGATGTGCTCGGCAGCAAGCGCTTTTCATTGTCCCTCGAAGACTCCGCACGTGCGCCTCTGATTCCACTTCTTTGGTTCCAGGCTTTCATCCTTTTCGTACTGGGCACCGCGCAGGTCTCAGGAGGCATTACGGCGGAGCGTGATGAAGGAGTGATCGATTACCAGCGGCTCATTCCGATGTCTCCTCTATCGAAGGTTTTTGGCTACGTATTCGGCCTTCCGATCCGAGAGTATCTGCTGGTTTTCGCGACCCTGCCATTCACCGCGTGGTCGTTGTGGAAAGGTAACGTGGAGATGCAAGCGTGGCTGCCGCTCTACACCGTGTTTTTTACTTCGACGCTGCTCTATCATTTCACAGGGCTGGTCACCGGCACCGTCGTGAAAAACCGGCGTTGGGCCTTCCTCGTTTCAATCGGTCTCGTGTTTTGCCTCTACACCATCATACCGCAACTCGAAAAGGTCGGCCTGGTGTTCTTCAAGTATCTGACCATGGCCCCCGTCTACTCGGAATGCCTGCCAGGTCTTCTTCCAAAGCCTGTAGGCGCGGTGGTATCAGTAGGCCAGCAGCTCGCACCCTCGGCGAAGTTCTTCAATCTCGATTTCCCCGAAGCCGTCTTCACCGTTTTCTCGCAAGGCGGTCTGGTGCTGACCTTCGTCATCATGCTGCGCCGCCGCTGGAAGCGGGCCGAGTCCCATCTGCTGGGTAAATTGTGGGCGACACTGTTCTTCATCTGGATCCAGATCCTGCTGCTTGGAAACGCGCTGCCACTGGTGGACTCCGGCAGCCTGTTTCCTTCGCGTGGATTCGCCCGGTACGCTCATCTCGATTTCAACTGGGTGCCAAACCGCATGGAAGCAGTGGGCATGTCCGGCCTCTATGGCTTGGTGACACTCGTCCTGCTGTTCATCCTCGGCGGGATGATCACCCCGTCTCCGGAATATCAAATCCGTGGCTGGCGACGCGCGCGGAAGCAGGGCCGGAGATCGCTGCCTTTCCTCTCGGATGCCGCCACCGGCTCTTGGTTCGTTGCACTGATGGCAATCGCCGGTGCGGTGGGCTGGTATCTCTTCACACAGGCTCTGGTGGAATCGAGGTGGTATCCCGGTCACGTGGTGCCTCTTTCGACGCTCGGCTACTTCATCGCAATCATGCTCGCCGCCGGGCTTGGTTTTCAGGTGCTGCTGGAAACCAGGGGAGGCCGCGCCATCGGTCTGGCGACCATTCTCATCGGAGTGGCTCCAGTGATGATCGGCGCGGTGATGTTCGCAATCGGCGAATGGCTCTATACCACCGCGTCTTGGGTGATCGGAGCGTCGCCGTTGAGCCTGCCATTTTACGCTGCGGGAAGCCTGCTTTCGCTTTCCAATCTGCCGGATGGGGTCGAACGGGCGGTGCCCCGGGCCTTCCATTTCTGGCTGCTGGTGACGAGCCTGGTCACAGTCTGGTTGATCACCCAACTGCGCGCCGCCCGAAAACAGATGGCACAACGGATATTGGAGGATGAGACATGAGCCTTGAGAGGAAAATGAGAGCCCACGAAAGTCACTAAAAGCACGATAGGAGAAGCAGCTATCGCCATCTTCCTGCTCATCTGATGGATGAGTGCGAAGCGTTTCGGAGCTGCCTGATGATCGTGAAGTTTCGTGAATTTCGTGGTTTGTATTTCAGGATTTAGTATCGGGAGTGGCATTGCTCACCCGCAATCCATCCCGCGTCCGCTCGCACGTCCCTTCAGTGACGCTGGTCTGTCCCGGATGGAAATGAGCGCCCGGGGCATTTCTGCCCCATGGCCAGTGGTTGCGACACGAATGTCACAACTCCTCACATCTCCAGCAACAAGCGCGTCGGGGTCTCCAGGCAGTCCTTGATGCGGATCAGGAAGGTCACCGCTTCCTTGCCATCGACGAGGCGGTGGTCATAGCTGAGGGCGAGATACATCATCGGGCGGATGACGACCTGGCCGTTGAGTGCGACCGGGCGCTGCTGGATGGTGTGCATGCCGAGAATGCCGCTCTGTGGCGGGTTGAGGATCGGCGTGCTGAGGAGCGAGCCGTAGGTGCCGCCATTGGAAATGGTGAAAACGCCGCCCTGCAGGTCCTCGATCGCAATCTTTCCTTCCTTGCCCTTCTTGGCGTAGTCGAGGATGTCCTGTTCGATCTGGGCAAAGCTCTTCTTGTCGGTGTCGCGCAGCACCGGAACGATCAGTCCCTTTTCGGTGCCGATGGCCACGCCGATGTCGTAGAAATGGTTTTCAATGATGTCGGTGCCCTCGATGCGGGCATTGATCGACGGGACATCCTTGAGCGCCTGGGCGACGGCCTTCACGAAGAAGGACATGAAGCCGAGCTTCACGCCGTGCTTCTTCATGAAGTCATCCTGGACCTGCTTGCGGAGGTCCATCACGGCGGTCATGTCCACCTCATTGAAGGTCGTCAGGATCGCGGCGGTCTGCTGGGCATTGACGAGATGCGTGGCAATCTTGCGGCGCAGCATGCTCATCTTCTTGCGGGTCGTGCGGCCATCGCTGGAGGCCTCCGGAGCGGAGGCCTTCTCCGCAGGCGCGGGGACCACGGAAAGATCGGGCTTGAGACGTGGCGCGGTCACGCCGGTGGCAGCCCCGGGAGCAGGAGCCGCAGGGGCGGGCGCTGGAGTTGCCGGAACCGCAGCCACCGGAGCCGGTGCGGATGCCGGAGCTGCGGGAGCGGGCGAAGCCGAGCCCACCTCAATGGTGGCGATGACGGCACCGATGGCGACTTCCTCTCCCTCAGGGATGAGGATCTTGAGGCGACCGGAAGCCTCGGCTTCGAGTTCATTGGAAACCTTGTCGGTCTCCAGCGTCACGAGCACTTCCCCCTTCGTCACCTGATCGCCATCCTTCTTTCGCCAGGCGGCGACATTGGCGGAGGTGATGGATTCACCGGCAGCCGGAACCTTGATGAAGACCACCTCGCCGGACGCGGCGGCAGCTGGAGTGACAGGAGCCGCTGCGGCGGCAGCAGGGGCCGGAGCCGATGCAGGTGCGGGGGAAACCGCGCCTTCCTCGATGCGGGCGATCACGGTGCCGATGGAGACCTCTTCGCCTTCTCCGACGATGATCTGAAGCGTGCCATCGGCCTCGGCTTCGAGTTCATTGGAGACCTTGTCGGTTTCCAGGGTCACGAGCACCTCGCCCTTGCGGACGGAGTCGCCGTTGGCCTTGTGCCAGCGGGCAACATTGGCGGAAGTGATGGATTCGCCGGCGGCGGGAACTTTGACGTCGAGTGACATGATGGAGAGGAGGCGGGTTGGATCGTAAGGAAAAGGAATCAGAGCGTGAAGGCATCGCTGAGCAGCGCCTTCTGTTCGCGGTAGTGCATCGCCTTGGAACCGGCGGCCGGGCTGGAGGCGGACTCACGTCCGGCGTAGAGGGGCTTCTTGCCGAGGATTTCCTCAAGGCGCGGCGCGATGTAAGTCCAGGCTCCCATGTTGGCGGGCTCTTCCTGACACCAGACAAAGGTCGAGGCTTTCGGATACTGGCTGAGCAGGGCGACCACCATCTCGTTGTTGAAGGGATAGAGCTGCTCGACGCGGAGGATGGCGGTGTTTTCGACACCCTTCTCTTCGCGCGCGGCGGCGAGATCGTAGTAAACCTTGCCCGAGCAGAAGACCACGCGGGTGACGTTGTTGGTGTCGCCGAAGGCCTTCGGGTCCGGAAGGATTTCCTGGAAGCAGGTGCCAGGGAGGAAGTCGGACTCCTGGGAAACCGCTTCGGCGCGGGTCAGCAGGCTCTTCGGGGTCATCACCACGAGCGGCTTGCGGAATTCACGACGCTTCTGACGACGCAGCGCGTGGAAGTACTGGGCCGGCGTGGAGAAGTTTCCGACGATCATGTTGTCCTCGGCGCAGAGCTGGAGGAAACGCTCAAGGCGGGCGCTTGAATGCTCCGGTCCCTGACCCTCGTAGGCGTGCGGCAGCAGCATCACGAGGTCGCTCGGGGTCTGCCACTTCGACTCGGCGGAGGAAATGAACTGATCGATGATGACCTGCGCGCCGTTCGAGAAGTCGCCGAATTGGGCTTCCCACATGGTGAGCATCTGCGGGTAGCCGAGCGAGTAGCCATAGTCGAAACCGAGCACGGCGAACTCGGAGAGCAGCGAGTTGTAAACGCAGAACTTCGCCTGATCCGCTGCGAGGTGTTCCAACGCGATGTGACGGGCACGCGTTTCGTAGTCGTAGAACACCGCGTGGCGATGCGAGAAGGTGCCGCGGCGGCAGTCCTGGCCGGACAGGCGGACCGGATTTCCCTCCATCAGCAGCGAACCGAAGGCCAGCGACTCGGCGAAGGCCCAGTCGATCGGGCCGCCGTTGTGCAGGGCCTCGATGCGGCGCGGGATGAAGCGCTTGGCGAGGGTCGGGTTGAGATTGAAGCCTTCGGGGATGGTGGTGAGCGTTCTCCCGATGTGCTGGAGACGGTCACGCTCGATGCCGGTGGGAACCGGGGCGTGGGTGTAGGGGCACTGCTCGATCGCGGTGGAGCCGCTGAAGACAGTGCGGTCGCCGGACTCGGTGAGCTGGATCATCTGCTGATGTCCGGCCTCCAGCTTGTCCCAGATCGCCTTTTCGAGTTCATCGGCATCGGCCTGGGAAAGCACGCCCTTCGAGACGAGTTGAGCCTTGTAGATCTGACCGATCGTCTGGCGGGCCTCGATCTTCTTCGCAATGTGCGGCTGGGTGAAGGCGGCCTGGTCGTTCTCGTTGTGGCCTTGGCGGCGGTAGCAATACATGTCGATCACGATGTCTCGACCGAACTTCTGGCGGAACTCGAGGGCGAACTGGGCGGCCCAGTAGAGTTCCATCGGCTCCTCGCCGTTCACGTGGAGGATCGGGGCCTCGATCATCTTAGCGACGTCCGTGGCGTAAGCCGAGGAACGTGCATCCGCCGGCATCGTGGTGAAGCCGATCTGGTTGTTGATGATGAGGTGGATGGTGCCGCCGGTGCGGTAGCCCGGGAGCTGGGAAAGGTTGAGCAGCTCCGCGACGGAGCCTTGTCCGGCGAAGGCGGCGTCGCCGTGAAGGAGGACCGGCAGGACGCGCTTGCGGTCGGTGGCGACACCGTCGTCGCCAAGGATGCGCTGGCGGGCGCGGGCCTTGCCTTCGACGACCGGGTTGACGGCTTCCAGGTGGGATGGGTTGGCCGCGAGGCTGACGCGGACCTTGCCATCGGGCACCTCGCGGATGCTTTC
>JAIYDT010000142.1 GCA_027487355.1 Verrucomicrobiaceae bacterium | reverse complement strand
TCGATGATGCCCATGCCCTGCACGAGGGGTTTCCCAAAGCGCGCATCGAAGGCCCGGGCAGTGGCTTCCGGCAGTCTGGCGGCGGTGCTCACCGGCAGCCGGAGTTGTGGCCACTGGAAATTTCCCGCATCCGCCGCGAGCAGGGCGTGGTGGAAGGGCGAGCCGTAGATCACCGTGGCCGACTCCTTGTCCGCGAGCTCCAACACATCCGCCGCGAGGTGGCTTTCGCAGACCACGGTGCAGGCGCCGAAGTGAAGATAGAGCACGATCGAGACTGCGAAATGGTGGGCCATCGGCAGCATCCACAGCACCCGGTCGTCCGGGCCGATCTGCAGGACCTGGTTCGCCGCCGTGATGCGGGCGAGGAGGGATTCGTGACTGAGCACGACGCCCTTGCTGCGACCGGTGGTGCCGGAGCTGAAACGGATGAAGGCCGGATTGAGTTCGGCAAATTCCGCCTCACAGTCCAACGGTGGCTCGTCGAGTGGAATCCAGCCCGCTCCGCAGCCCGGCTCGCGGGTGGGGAGGCATTCGCTCGTCCGCCAGGTTTCATCCGGTCCGATCAGCAGGCCATGCAGGCCGGTGCGTTCGATGATCTCGCGTCGCTCCTCATCGGTCAGCTCCCCGGCGATTGGCACCAGACAGCCCCCGGCCTTCAGGATGCCGAGTGCCAGCGCGATGTAGTCCAGCCCGTTGCCACAGGCCAGCCCGATGCGAGGCACGGCAGCCCGATAAAATCCCGGAGACGCCTTCAGCCAGTCGGCCACCTCAGACGCGCGGTCTAACAGCTGTCCGAAGGAAAGCCTCCGCCCGTCCGCGACCACGGCGGTCTTTCCGGCCTCCGTGCGCGCGGCGATGGAATCGACGATGTTCAATGGCCTTGGGTTAGCGCAACCCGACAGGCGGGCAAATGCGAAAACGTCCAGACGGTTGACGGCTTGCGTTGATCGCTCAGCGAATCTCAATCCCGAAGAGTTTCGCGAGCTTGCGGATGAAGGCATGGTGAACCTTGGGGCTGTTCTGCTCCCAGTCCTTGAAATAGGCGTCGAGGCTCTTATCCGGAATCCTTTCGCCGAGATTGCAGAACGTCACTGCTTCCCAGCCGGAGGGCTCAGCCTCGAAAAGTGGCAGGAGCTGCAAGGCGATGTTCAGGTTCTTCTCGCGTTGCCCCGCATCGCCCCGCAGCGAGGCCTGTTCCTTGGCGAACCATGTCAGGAACGGCTCCTGAAATGCCTTGCGGGCCTCCGTGATACGGGCTTCCGCATACTCGTTCAGATGCGGCGCATAGCTCCGCCAGTTCGGGTAGGGCGGTGCGGTCTGCCAGCGCTTGGACATTGCCCTCAATGCAAAGAGCGAGGCCGTTTCGCAGAGGGATTCCTCCAACCATTGGTTCGACTTCGGTCCTTTGATCCAGGTCCTTTTCCAGTCATTGCTGTGACCGGCTAGGGCGTGGCAGAACTCATGGGAGAACTGGAAGGCGAACTGGGACCAATAGGATCCGCCGACGTTCAATCCAATGACGATCCGTCCATCCTTGTCGTGCTCGTAGGCGGTGATCGGATGCTCCTTCGAGCGATGGATCGAAAAGCCCGGAACTTCCCAGCGGGTGTTCGGGCAGTGGTCCCAAAGCGTCGAGGCGGCGGAATCCAACACCGCCCGGATGTCATCGGCCGACGCACCGCCAAAGTCTCCGTCGATTTCAAAAGAGAGTTCGCGTCCAACTCCGGCGGCCTGTGAGCGGGCTGGGCCAAGAAGCATGGCACTGAACAGGGCTAGAATTCGGCGTCGCTTCATTCTTGATGCCATGTATCACAATGGTCGATCTCGACGAGGAAAAAGGGGTTGCCCCCAGTGGCACCGAGGCGGGCCAAGGATCATCAGCTTGTTGAATCAATCTGTTGGGCAATGAGAAAACATCACGATCAACCAGCCCGATTTACTCCGACCACTCAAGAACTGCTCAGAGCGCTTCCTCGATCCGGCTCCGACCCTTGAAATGATGAAGATGGGTGAATCCGAGTTGTTTCAAGAGTGCGGTCACTTCCGGGAACTTCTGGGCCACGTGATCGGGGTGATGGGAGTCGCTGCCGAGGGTGAGTTTCACCCCGAGTTCGGCCGCCCAGCCGAGGATGGTCGGGGCGGGATGCAGTTCGAAGAGTTGCTTGATGAGTCCGCTGGTGTTGACCTCCAGACAGGTGTCGCTTTCCACTGCGGCTTCCAGCATCCCGCGGATCGGGCCCTCCATGCTTTCGGGCGCGAAGGGGGGAATGGTGCCGTAGATCCGGATCAGATCGGGATGGGCGATGGAGTCATAGCGCTTCGTTCGCAGGGCCTTGGCGACCAGTTCGAAGTAGGCGGTGGCAATTTTCTCGGGCTCGCCCTGTGCCAGCAGCCAGGCACGGAATCCCGGAAGCTGGTGGTGCAGTGAGCCGAGCACGAAGTCGAAGGGCTCCGTTTCCAGAAGATCCCAATGTTCATGAAGCTCCCGTTCATCCGGGCAATACTCGCCCTCGATCCCGTAGCGGACCTCCACGCCGAGCTCGCTTCCCAGTTGTGCGGCCTCGGCGATCAGATCGCGATACTCGGGCAGTTCCTCGATCGTCATCCGGATGCCTGGCCCACGAAAGACCGCCTCGTTCCGCATCGGCGCATGGCACGTGAAGGTGACCATTCCAAGGCCCTGTCTGGCGGCTGCCCGCACGTAGTCGGTGGGATGCCCCACGGCATGGCCGCAGAGGTAGGTGTGCATGTGGCAGTCGATCAGCATGTGGCGAACCCTTGACCAAATCGGCTTCGGGTCAACTGCAACCGACCCTGCTGGCGCGATCAACAACTTGACACCATTGCACCACTGCACCATGGTGCAGCCATGCGATTGACGATCAATCTCGACGATGATCTTTACGCAATGGCCCGCAGCCATGCGATTGCGACGAAGACGTCGATCAGCAAGGCGGTCGGAGATCTGCTGCGCCGGAGAACGTCGGCGGCATCAGCTCCGCAGACTTCTTCCAGCTATTTTGACCCGGTTCTGGGAATCCAAGTGAGCCGAAGTGAACGCCCGCTGACGGAGGAGGAAATTCAGCGTGCGATGGATGACGAGGATGTCCGTGTGATGGAGTTGATGGGGCTTTCATCCGAAGCGATTGAGGAGGCCCTGAAACGATGACCTGGCTGCTCGACGGAAACATTCTGGTCGCCATGGCTTTGGCGGATCACCCCCATCATGATCGTGTGAGACGATGGCGAAAATCCACCGCAGGAGATCAAATCGCCACCTGCCCGGTCACCGTGGGAACCCTGCTGCGCATCCACTTGCAGCAGACCCAGGAAAAATCCCCTTCCGCCGCATGGGCCGCGCTCGCTTCCATCCACGCTCACCCGAAGCATGTCTTCTGGCCGGACAATTTCTCCTACACGGAAGTCTCGCCGACCCGCCTGACCGGGCATCGCCAGATCACGGACGCCTGGCTGGCCGAGCTCGCACGACGAAAGGGCGGGAAGCTCGCGACACTCGACGAGGCGCTTTTCGTGCTTTGGCCGGACGTGACGATGCTGGTTCCAGTTTAACTCTCAGGAAACATCCAAGTCCTCTTGGCAACAGGACACCGCAGACCAGCCTGCGGGGCGATGAATGGCGCAATGTCCGCACTCCGCTTCCTGATTCTCCCCGGCCTGCTCTTGGCCAAAGCCTCTGCCTTGACGGCCTACGCACTCGGCAGATCCAAGGCTGGACGGTGCATGTCGAGAAGTCCTCAGGGAGTTGCCTCGTGGCGATGGCAATGAGGACGTGAAGAAGGCTTTCGAGGCGGCGAAGACGTCCGGGAGATAGGAGAAGGTCCGTTACGGGAAAGGTGGCGAGAAGAAGCACTACGCGCTGACGAATCCGATGGAATCCTTCGCCGAATGCAGCGAGGCCTACTTTGGAAAGAACGACCTCCAGCTTTTTGATCGGGAGGAGCTGAAGGCCTTTGATCCGGTCGGATATGAAATGGTTGAGAAGGTCTGGGGCGTCGCGAAGTGAGGCCGCGGATCGGCGTCATTTCGCCGCCTGATCGAGGGTCTCGATCACATAGCGGGCATGCAGGATGGTGCCGAGATTCAGCGGGT
>JAIYDT010000524.1 GCA_027487355.1 Verrucomicrobiaceae bacterium | reverse complement strand
CCTGAGACTGGGGATTTCACCTCGACGAGATTGCCGACGGTGCTGGCATCCGGGCGTTCGAGCGCGGCGCGAGCCTGGGCGATTTCGTAATCGAGCACCTGGAGGGCGAACTGGCTGGCACGGACCTCGGAGGCCTTGATCGAGGCATCGCCCTCGGCGCGGTCACGGTCGGTCTCGGAAACCGTTCCGGCCCGCTGGACGGCGCGGATGCGGTCCCGATCGGCCTCGGCCATTTTCAAGGCGGCCTGCTGGGCATCGAGACCTTGAACAGCCTGCTTTCTCGCGGCCTCCTTCATGGAAACCACGGCCTCCGCTTGGACGCGCGCACGGGGATCCAACAGAGGGGTCGCCATCGGTTCGATCGCGGTCAGCAGGGTCTCGCCCGCTTTCACCTCATCGCCGGGCTTCAGGGGAACACGACGCATTTTCCCGGCCACCGGAGCCGCGACGACGTAGCGGTTGCGGATGCGGGTTTTCGCCTCCTCGGAAACGCTGACCGTGAGCGGACCGCGGGCGACGACACCGGTCTCGATCTCGATCGGCTTGGGTTTGAGGCCCCAGCCGACGAGGGAAAGGATCCCGATGCCGAGTGCCCAGGGCAGCAGGCGGCGGATGAGGTGCTTTCCGGTGGGGACGCGCTTGGTTTCCCAAGGAGCGCTGCCGGATGGAGTGTCGGAGGTGGACATGAGGAATGGGGTGGAGGATGGGAGATCAGTCGCGCGCTTTCAAGACGCCGACCATGTCGAGTTTGCCGAGCATGCGGCTGACGAGGGTGAAGGAAATCACGGCGGCGGCGAGGACCACGATCACCGCGAGCGAGTAGGTGGAGGACTTGATGACGATCGGCATGCGGACGGTTTCCGTGCTGAAGGAAGACATGATGAACAGGGCGAGACCACGGCCGAACACCAGGCCGACGGGGATCGCGCTGAGGACGATCATCGAAAGCTCGCTGATCAGGATGCCGCGCACCTCGGACAGCCGGAAGCCGACGACCCGCAGAGTGGCGAGTTCGCGGCTGCGTTCGGAAAGCGCGATGCGGGCGCTGTTGTAGACGACGCCGAAGGCCACAATGATCGCCAGCATCAGGTAAAGCCCGCTGATCATGCCGATCATCTCGCCGGTGGTCTTGCGGAAGGCGGCAAGCTGGTCGCGCTTCACCATCACGAATCCGGCGCGCGGCGTGTCCTTCAGCTCGCGCATGAACTCATCCCAGTGCTTCTGATCGACGGAGAGATAGGCTCCATTGACCGTATCTCCCTCCTTCATCAGCCGATGCAGGGCTGTTAGATCCATGTAGGCGGCCACTCCGGCGTAGTCGGTCACCAGCCCTCGGATCGGCACCAGCAGGGTGGGCCGGCGGCCTTCGAGCACCTCGATTTCGACCTCGTCGCCGATGTCCGCCCCGATCACCTCGGCGAGCTTCTTCGACATCACCAGGCCTTCATCCGGCATTAGGATCGGCTTGCCGGATTCGTCGAGCAGGCGGTTGAGTGCGCAGTCTCGTGAAATTCCGGTGACCGAGAGTTTCCGTTCATACTGCGCATACTTCAGGCGCGCGGGAACGCTGCGGACCTGCTCGGCGTAGGTCACGCCGGGCAGATGCTCCAGGCTGTGGAAGCCCTGCGGCGAGGTCGGTTCTGTTAGAAAGACCGACACGTCCTGCCGCTGCACACTGTTCCACTGGTAGGTGAGCAGGTAGTCGATGCTGTCGCTCATCGCCCCAGGCAGCACCATCAGCCCGGTGGCGAGCATCAGTCCGCCGCCGGTGAAGACCGCCTGCCAGGGACGTCGTTCGATGTTTCGCAGCGCCATGCGGAAGGTGGGGCTGAAGAAGCGGGTGAGGCCGATTTTCTCGAAGAACGACGGCTTGAAATCCGCAGGCGGCTCCGGGCGCATGGCCTCGGCGGGTGGCAGTTTCACCGCCTGCCAGACCACAGACAACACGCCGACTGCCGAGGCTCCCATGCTGATCATCAATGCGAGGCCGAGCGCGCTGTAGTCCATCTGGAACAGCAGGTTCGGAAAGCGGAAGAAGGTCTTGTACATATCAACGAACTTCTCGCCGAGAATGCGTCCGCCGAAGCCGCCGATGATCGTGCCGAGGATGCCGATCACCAACACGAACTTGAGATAGTGAAACCCAACCTGCCACGACGAGTAACCCAGCGCCTTCATCTGAGCGATCTGTTCACGCTGCAGCCGGACGATGCGGGCAAGTACGGCGTTCACCATAAATGCCGCCACGCTGAGGAAGACCAGCGGGTAAAGCACCGACAGCGAATGCAGCACGCGAAGCTCGTCATCGAGCCTCTGCGCGGAGGCCTGCTCCTTCCGCATGTAGGCTCCACCGGCTCCGTAGGGCGTGAGCAGGCGATCCATCTCCTCGATCACCGGTTCCGCTTTCGCGCCGGGGGAAAGGTCCACACAGACATCGTTGAAAGCACCGTCGAGATTGTAGGCCACGGCCAGCGCGCGGTAGTTCATCCAGATCACGCTGAAGCGCTTGTGGTCGGGCAGGGTTTCCCCGGCGCGGGCCTCGAAGACGAATTCCGGTGACAGCCCGATGCCGCAGATGCTGAGGGTCTCGCGATGGCCATTGATGACCGCGACGAGCGAGTCTCCGGGTGACAGCCCGTTCTCGTTGGCAAAAGTTTCCCCGAGCACGATCTCGCGCCGGTCATCGCTGCGGGGAAAGCGACCGCTGCGCAGGAACACGCGGTTCAGTTTCTGCGGTCCGCCGTCTTCGGGAAGTGAGACGATGTGTCCGGTGGCGGGTTCTGTTAGACCGGGGAGATCCAGGGTCACATCGACCGCCACGCGAGGCTCCACCATCGCCACGCCCGGCAGGTCGGAGATGCGCTCCGCCACGGAAAGCGGTGCCCGCTTCAGGTTCGCGAAGATGTCCGCCATCGCGTTCTGCTGGTAGTAGGTCGAGCGGGTGGACTCCAGCGTGAGGATCAGGCTTCGAGTCATGATCATCATCGCCAGCCCGCAGGCCATGACCAGGCTGACCGCCACGACCTGGCCCTTCATCTTGGCGAGGTCACGCAGGAGCTTTCGGTCGAGCGGGGAGATCATGAGAACATCGAACGTTGAACATTCAACATCGAACGTCGAAGTGAAGAGAATGACCTTTCGGTCTGCCCTTCGATGTTCGATGTTCCGTCTTCGATGTTGGACGTTCTAACTACCATTTGAGCCCTGATGCCGGCAGTCGCACTTCGTTGCGCGTGGAATCGATGATCTTCCCATCAGAAAGATGCAGCACGCGGTCCGCCATTTCCGACATGACGGCGTTGTGGGTGATGATGACGGTGAGCGTGCCGAGCTCGCGGTTGATGCGCTCGACGGCCTCCAGCACGGTGAT
>JAIYDT010000553.1 GCA_027487355.1 Verrucomicrobiaceae bacterium | reverse complement strand
GGGGCTTGCGGGGAGACCATGGAACAACCGGGAGATGGATCAGCGTCTGCCGGGACGGGGCTGGAAGGTGACGCGCAGGGTCTTCTGACCAACGGTCGGCGTGGCGGTGCCGGTGCTTTCGTCAACGGTCGAGCGATGGGCGGGGATCACCTGGGTGCCGGTGCTTGCGGGGTCGAACGAGGGATCGCCCGTGGGCACTGCGATGTTGAACGAGGTGCTGCCGGTGGTGGTGAGGCCGAGATCGTGGTCGATGAACTGGCCCCAGCCATAGACCCAGCTCGACATGTTGCGCGCATTCGAGAACTGGGTGGTCAGCTCGGAGACTTCGTTGCTGATCAGCCGTGGGTTGGGCCTGGCGGCACCGCTGGGCTCGGAAATGCCATCGGCATAGGCGGCGGGTGCGATGCGCAGGAGGTCGGCGCCGGCGGCTCCCCAGGTGAAATGGAAGGGATTGTTACCAGATCCATCGTAGCTGGCGGGGGACATGCCATTGTCCGGGCCTTGATAGAGGACGGCGGGCAGCGAACCGGCTCTCGCGGTCAAACCCGCAAGGGTGGTGTCCGGATTGAAGAAGAACACGTTGTCCTGGAGCTTGGTGATGCTGGTGTTCCGCCGGATGACGTCGGACAGGCGGGTGGCGTTGATGGCGGCGAACTGGCGACCGAAGAAGCTGCGCTCATACCAGTTGCTGTCGCCATCGCGGCTGCGCTCGAACTGATCGACCAGGATGCGCTGGAAGGTCGGGCCGACGCTTGATCCCGGGAGATGATCCTCGGCGAGTCCAGCCACCCAGAGATCCATCGAGTTCACATCGCCATAAAGCGCGGTGAGCTTGGCCTGGAGCGAGGGGTCCTTGGTGATCTGGGAAATGCTCGTGACCGGAGGCATGCCATACGCGCGGCGGACCGTGTTGTAGTCGGCGAGTCCATGGTCACGACCGCGCTGGATGTTGAGCGAGGCGAGGTCGAGTCCACCGGCTCCGGGAGGGCCGAAGAGGAAGTCGCGCAGGCCGGGAACGATCTGGGTGTCGACCTCCTGGGCATTGTCGGTGGCGAGGTATTTCAGGAGTGGATCGGGACCGAGCGCCTTCACCGGCTGGGGATTGAAGAAGGCGAAAGCGAGCTCGATTCCGTCGGCGATTTCGTTGCCATCGTTGTCGAGGAACTCGATGTCGTCGTTGACCAGCGTGTGGCCGATCCGGAAGGCGGCGGTGGTGAACTCAGTGGCCATCCCGGCATTCACATCGGGTTTGTAACCGGTGTAGCGGCGGAGAGGGTTCGGCCCGAGCAGGGCGGGCAGGAACTCGCGGTAGGTGATGGCCTGGATCTCGGCGATCACCAGCTTGCGGGCGCGTTGATAGATCTGCTCATCGGTCAGCCGTGGATTGGCGGCGGCGATGGCAGTGGCGAGCTGGTTGTGCTCGCGCAGGAAAAGTGTCTGGATCGAGGCGAGCTCCGGATTCTCATTCGCCCTCACATCCCCGGCGAGGAAAAGCTGGTCGTCGGGAAAGAAGTGGGCGTCGTTGGCATTGGCGAGTCCACCGGTGTTGAGCGGCAGGAGGTTTCCGGCGCTGGTTTTCAACAGTCCGCCCTGGAGGGTGCGGAGGGCCTTGGCGCGGGTCTCGTCGGAGCCATACACCATCGAGCCGTCGAGGTAAGCGGAGATCTCGGTGATCTGCTGCCGTGGGTTGGGCGTGCTGGCCTTGAGCGTGAGATCATTCGTGCCCTGGGTGAGGCTGACGGTGGCTGCGAAGTTTCCCCGGGGATCGAGGACGAGCGGCTTGCCGTTGAGGGTGGCGGTGATTTGCGAGGCGGAGTAGATGTCATGGCTCACCTTTCCGCGGATGACGGTCTGGGGCGTACCGACCACCGTGCCATTGGTGGGGACGACGTTGCTGAACGAGGCCGTGGGTGCGGCGTTCGTGACGGTGGTCGCCAGCGGGCTGGCGACGACAAGGGCTGTTTTCAGGATTGGGTTCATGTTGTGGAGCCTTGTAGGGCTATGCTCCGAATCCAATCGCAGGCTTGTTAAAGAAATGTGTTAGAAGCAGGGGAGATTTGTGAAGGGAGGGTAAAAGTTTCCCCATCCTTGGGCTTGCTTGGTCACACGCGCCCAGATGACCGCTGAGGCACCGAGATCGCAGAGAACGCGGAGGAGTTTCTGGAGATGGTCGGGATGACGAAGCTTCCGGTAAAGAACTCCAAACCCTCTCTGCGACCTCCCCAATCTCCATGTGCTCCGCGGTGTCAAGAATGCCCACGCCGCCAAGTGACCCGCGTGTTTGAGGGAGAGACAAAAGTTTCCCACTTCCTCAACGCGGCGCTGGCGGCGGCTCGGGAGCCCTTTCGCGCAGCGGCAGGACCTTCAGGGGCTGGCGTGGTTGCTCGCCATCGGCGCGATAGACGATCAGTTCGCCGCGCTCACCCTCGTTCTGGACGATGGCGCTGGAGTAGATGGGCTTCGCCGTGCCGGAAGGATCCACCCAGGCGATCTGCAGCGGCACATCGCGACCGAGCGGGATTGGAAAGCCATGCACCTTGCCGGGAGGGAGGGCGAACTTCTGCTCGCCGATGATGAAGCGGACTTCGACGGGCGAGAGGTTGGTGAGTCGCAGCATGCCGGCTGCAAACTCGGGGCCGTCGGGCAGGATCAGGCAGCGGGGCTTGTCCCAAAGCTTTCCGGGCTCACGCCAGATGAGGACGAGGACGTTGCCGGTTTCGGGAAGCGTCAGCGAGGCCCAGGGGCTGCCATTTGCTCCATCTTCCGGACGGCGGATGTCGACCGGGACCACGCCTGCTGGAAGCTTTTCAGGCGGTGAAATGCGGCCAAGCGAGAGTCGAAGCGAGGGGACTGTGACCTTTCCCATGGTCAGGCTGACTTCACGCGGTGGAATCGAGCCGGCGGGCGGCTCCAGTTCATAACGCACACCGTCACGGACCTCCTGTTCGAAGGGCGGACTCTCACCGAGGGGAAGAAAGCGGATCGTGCGCGGTGGGGCCTTTTCCTTTTCTTCGTCCTTCTCAGGTTCAGCCTGTGCACCAAGGGCAAGCGAGGCAAACACGATGAGGAATCGAAACAAGAAATTCATGTCATTGGCACCTATCTGATCCGGAGGATTCCGCGAGAAAGAACGATCAGATCTCCTCGCGCTTCAGCCAGCGGAAGGATCTCACGATGAAGCGTCGTCCGAAGTCACCCGATTTCCCGGCGTCGGCGGAGTTGAGTCCGGAAGCATCCGCCTTCAAGGGCTCGGGCGTGCGCTGGACCACGGCCTCGCACCAGGCGCGGGCGCGGATCGTGCCGGAGGAATCGGCGGCATCGCCATAACCACGGACGACGAAGGTATCCGAACGGGCATTGATCACCGGGCCGATCACCTGAAGCACGTCGCCCTGGGTCAGGAAACCCGGAGCTCCCCAGGCCTTGGTGGAGGGCTTCAGCGTCTGCTCCAACCGGGTGGCATCGCGGATCTGGTCCGGGTGCGAGTAGTCGGGCAGCGACTTCGAATTGTTCAGCGGATAGGCGGACTCAAAGGCGGAATTCAGCCCGGCGGCCTCGATGGCGGCCTGCAGCGG
>JAIYDT010000451.1 GCA_027487355.1 Verrucomicrobiaceae bacterium | reverse complement strand
TTTCAAGACGGTGTGCTGCGTCGCTCGCACGGCTACACCGACAGCAGCGCCGACCTGCCGATGCTGGCAATCTGCGAGCAGGCGACTCTGGTCAATCCCTCCACGAAACTCACCGAACTTGGCGCAGAGAAAGGCTGGCAAGTGGTCCGGCCGAAGAGGCCGTGGCGGTCAAAGCTTGACCGGGCCCGGCGGATGCTGGCGCTGATGGCCGGTCTGGGCAGCGATCCCGGACGGCTGGGGGAATAAGCCTCAACAGGAAAATGCGAACCACGAAAGTCACGAAAAGCACGAAAGCAGAAGTCATTGTCGCCATCTTCGCACTCACCTGATGAATGAGTCTGAGGCGTTTCGGAACTGCCTGATTTTCGTGATGTTTCGTGAATTTCGTGGTTTGGATTTCAAGATTTAAGGTAAGGACCTGGATGTCCTGCCGGCTGAAAGGATTTTCCCTTGAGTTCTCGGCGGTTCCGGCGTAGTCACACGCTCGTGAAAACTTCGTTCCGTCTGCTTGCTGGTGCCGCTCTTCTTGTTGAACTCCTGATGGTCCCGGCCTTCGCGGCTGACTCCAAGGAACACAAGCTTTCCGAATGGAAGTTCGGCAAGGTGCTCTTTGGAGAGCGAATTTCGAAGGGGGATTTCAAGGGCAAGGTCGTGGTGGTGGAAAACTGGGGTGTCAATTGTCCGCCCTGCATCGCCTCCCTCCCCCATCTCGCGGCCATGGAAAAGTCCAACCGCGACAAAGGACTTGTCATCATCGGGGCGGAAAGCCAGGGCAGCTCGAAGGACGCGATCAAGCCACTGATCGAAAAGGCCGGTGTCGAATACACCATCACCGAGGGAGCCGAAGGTCCCATCGAGGTCACCGGAATTCCCCGCGCCTTCGTGTTCGATGCCACCGGCAAGCTGGTTTATGACGGCAACCCACTGGGCAAGGAATTCGAAGAGTCCGTCACCAAGGCCCTTTCGACCGTGACCGCCTCTGAGCCTGCCGCCGCCGCTGCTCCGGCTGCCTCCACCGGCCCACTCATCGCCATGCAGGCCTGGACGAATTCCGATGGTCGCGAGATCAAGGCGGCCGTGAAGAAGGTCGATGGCAGCAACGTGACCTTCCAGATGGCGGATGGCCGTGAGGTGACCTATCCGCTGGCCAAGCTCTCGGCTGACTCACGCGGAGTGATCGAAGCGGCGGCGAAAAAGCCCTGATCGTTGGGGAATCCGCTTCGGTGGGCCTTTCCGCTTCTTGGCTTGCGATGACCCTCCGGTTGCCAAAGGGTGGCGGGAGCTTTTCACCATGTCTTCCCAGCCATCCGTCAATGTTGCCCGCCTGACCTATCTTCTGGTCTGCGAGGCGGCCGGATACACCATCGCCCTGAGCACGCGGGGCACGGGGTTCGAGGTGCCGCTGTGGATCGGACTGACGGGCGGGCTGCTGGTCGCGGGGTTTTTCATCCTGGTGGAAACCCTGATTCGGGGCTTTTCACTCCGCGGGTTTTCCACCGCCACCTTCGGGCTGGGAGTGGGTCTTCTGTGTGCCTGGCTGCTGACCCGCGTGCAGGTTTCCTCGCTCTTCGACCTGGCATTCCGCGACCGGATCACGAATCAGGAAAACTTCGACACGGTGACCAACGCGCTGCGGCTGGCCTTTGACATCGCCCTCTTCGCGAGTCTCGGCTTCATCGGCGTGGTCCTGGCGCTGAGGAGCAGCCGCGACGATTTCGCCTTCATCATTCCTTACGTGCGCTTCCGCCAGGATGCCTCGTCCGGCCAGCCGATCGTGCTGGATGCCGACGCGGTGATGGATGGGCGCATCCCGCCGATCCTGCGTTCGGGTTTCCTCCATGGACGGCTGATCGTGCCCCATTTCGTGCTCGATGAACTGCATGTGCTGGCAAACTCCCCCACCCCCGCCCATCGGAACCGGGGCGAGCGCGGGCTGGCCAGCCTGGAGCAGATGCAGGCGGCGAAGGACATCCAGGTCAGCATCCACGACGCCCACGGCCTCGGGACGGATGACACGATGAACACCCGCCTGATGGAAACCGCCCGGCTGCTGGGGGCCAGGCTGATGACCGGCGATGACACGCTCTCCAAGGTCGCCAAGCTTCAGAACATTCCGGTGCTTAACATCCATGAACTTGTCGATGCGCTGAAGCCGGTCATCGCGGTCGGCGAGCGCATCCGGATCCCGCTGGTCCGTGGCGGCAAGGAGGAGCACCAGGCCGTGGGATACCTTTCCGACGGCACCATGATCGTCGTGAACCACGCCGTCGCCAGCATCGGCTCTTCGATCGACGCCATCGTCATCAGCACGATCCAGACGAACGCGGGCACGATGGTGTTTGCCGAGCCCTGCGCGTGACATCAGCGGGCCTTTTCCCGCCAGTCCAGGAACGCCTGCCCAAGGTGATCCAAGGTGTCGTGCGGCAAGAGGGATTCCTCACTCTGCCGGCGATGGGCCAGGGCGATCTCGGACGCCCGACCACAGAGCCAGGCGCCACGAGCCGCGGCTAAAAGCGCCGGGGCTCCAGCCGCCAGAAGGGCCCCGATCACGCCGGAAAGCACATCGCCCTGACCGCCGGTGGACATGCCCGGAGTTCCGGTGGAATTGCACCAAAGGGCCTGGCCTTTCAGGGTCACCAGCGTTCGCGCCCCCTTCAGCAACAGCGCCGGCAGGCAGCGATCCGCAAAAGTCCGCGCTGCGACCTCGCGGGTGAGGTCCGCGAGATCCGGAGCCAGTCGGCGGAATTCTCCCGGATGCGGCGTCATCACATGTCCGGCTGGCAAGCGCCCGACCGCAGATTTCCGCGCCACCGCATTCAAGGCATCGGCATCGACCACGCAGGGGATCGACCCACGTTCCAGCAGTTTCATCAGGCCTTCGGAGCGGGTGTCGTCCAGTTCTCCCAGCCCAGGCCCGACGACCCAGGCATCGTGGGAAAAGTCCATCAAGTCCTCGAAGCCGCCGTAGCCCCTGACGATCAGCTCGGCCGGACAGCCGCTCGAAATCCGTTCCACCAAATCCTTTGGCACGTGCAGGGTCACCAACCCCGCGCCCGCCCGCAGGGCCCCGGTCGCCGCCAGGATCGCGGCTCCGCGATAGGCCTCGGAGCCGGCGAGGATCCCGACGCGACCGGCCAGACCCTTGTGGAAATCGAAGGGTCGGGGCAGGAATCCGGCGTCGAGGCTCTGCGGGGAAATCATCGCGAGATCCCCCGCCGGTGGAAGCGGCAGCTCGGACAGGGGCACCAGGGCAAGAGCACCCACGGCATTGACCGCGCATGATCTCAGCAGGCCGCATTTCGGGACACCGATCGTAAACGTGACATCGGCTCGAACCGCGCCGGGAAAAATCTCGCCGGAATCAGGATCCAGGCCCGAGGGCAGATCGACGGCGGCGATTTTCGCCCCACCGGAGTCCTTGAGAACATTCATCTCCACCGCCAGCCCTGCCAGGGCCCCGCGCAAGGGACCGCGCGCACCAATGCCCACCAGGCCATCCAGCAACACCAGCGGACGCCCGCAATCTTCGGGGTCGAGGCGATCGACCACGTCCACGTCTCCGAGCCCGCGATAGGCCGCACGCGTCAGGGTGGCCCACTGCACTTCCGGAAAGGCCGGGCGCACCTGGATCCGCCAACCGGCCTCGCGCAGCACTCCCAGGGCGATCAAGGCGTCGCCGGCATTGTGCCCCTTTCCCAGAAAGGCGACCGCAGTGCCCGGCACTGGAAAGAATCCCGCCAGCGCCAACCCCAGCCGCTTTCCCGCGATCCGCATCAGGCCCTCGGGCGTGGAGCCGGCCCGGAAGGCCGTTTCCTCGATGCGTCTCATTTCATCCGCTGTCACAGAGCCCATGAGATGCAGCCTAACGCATCCGCAGTGGCTTGATAGCGGGAAAATCTCAACCGTTCTTGCGATAGCGCATCACTGCCTCGGCGATGCCTTTCGCCAGCGAATCACGATACCAGGCGGCCTTCATGCGGCTGCGCTCGGACGCGTTGCTGACGAATCCACACTCCACCAGGATCGCCGGGATCTTCGTATGCCGGATCACGTAGTAGCGCGCAAACTTCGCCCCGCGGTCGGTCGCCCGGACCTTGCGGACCGCGCTGCTCTGCGCCAACTGCGCGAGCTTCTGGCTCTCCGTGCTGTTGCAGTAAAAGGTCTCCAGCCCGTGCGCGTCGCGATTCCAGGTGAAATTGTAGTGAACCGAGACGAAGATCGCGTCCGGGTAGCGGTTGGCGATCGAGACCCGGCCGGGCAGAGACACGAAGTTGTCGCTGCTGCGCGTCATCACCGTCTTGAAGCCCATTGCCCGGAGATGGGTCTCCAGGCGGGTCGCCGTGTCGAGGCAGAGGTGCTTCTCATAGACCTGGCCCCACTGGGCTCCCTTGTCATGGCCCCCGTGACCGGCATCGATCACGACGGTTCTGAAATAGCGTGCCTCGGCGGTGGTCGCGCCCAGCATGGCGATGGCGGCCAGGGCCATCATCCGGATGAGAATGGTTCGCATATTGCTACGTTTCTGAAAACGGTCAGGAAGAATTAAAGATTGACTGAGCGATGTAAAGGCTTTTGGCCTCCCAATGGCCGCTTTTGATCCTCAGAAACCACTCGGCCGATCAGAGGCCTTGCGGGTCTTTGCCTTGGCCTCGGCTGCAGCTTTCGGATCGTACGGAATGCTGTTGGAGATCCCGATTTCACCCGTGGCGAAGGTCAGCAACTGGGGGTCTCCAGAAGGCCCGCGCAGGTGGAACTCGCGGGTCAGCAGCTTGCCGTTCGTATCGACCCGGGCGTGGGTCCAGAGGGTCGGCGTGGAAAGGTAAAAGACGTGCAGCACCTGGTTGCGATCGACCGTCATCTGCGGCTTCCGGAACATCAGCACGTCGCCCAGCGAGAAGGTCTGGATCGAGGTTCCGTTGTTGACGTCCATGACCTGGACATAAAGCTGGGTGGTCTGCCCGCCTGCGTAGTTGAGCACCCGGTACTCGCGGACCTTCGAGGAATTTCCCTTCACCCCGACCTTCTGGGTCCAGTACGGGCGGCCACCGGTCAGGTTGAAGAGCACCCGGTTGGTGCTGTATCCTTCGGTCGTCTGCCCGGGAGTCCTGACCACCGCGAAGACCGAGTAGCTGCCGACGTCCGAGAGTTGAAACAGCGAGTTGAGGATCACCTGACGCGCCATTGTCTGACCGGCCGGGATTTTCACGGCACCGAAGCCGCTGCGACCTTTCGGCACCGCCGGTTCACCGTTGCTGTCCTTGATCACGAAATCCAGCCATGGCATGCGGTCCGTCGTCTGGAACACCTGGTCCCGGCCCGAATTGTTGGTGATGGTCACCACCGCCACAACCGCCTCACCGGCGACGTGCTGGGCCTTGGCGAGCCGCAGCGAGGCGGACACCTGGCCGTGGGCGGAAATCACGGACACGAGGGCGACGCCGCAGAGGCGGGAAAGAAAACGCAGGTTCATGGCTTCGGAGGCTTACTCGCCAAAGCCCGCAGAGTCAACCCGGCGCAGCGACCGTTAGAAGTTGGGTTGATCCGGGCTGACGCGAAAATTCCTCCCCCAGCGAGTGGGGGAGGAATCTGCGAACCCCGGAAGCGAGCACTAAACTTCAGGGAACCTGGACGCCGAGACGGGCGAAGAAGGCGGGGCTGGTGGCGAGTGTGCGGGGAATCTTCACCAACACGGAATCGACGCCTGCGCCGAAGCCATCGTCCGTCACCGTGATGATCACGCCATTCGTGCCGTCTTGTGCCTTGGTCCAGCCAGCCAGGGTGGAACCGTATTCGACATAAGGCAGGAGATAAGCGGATTCATTGGTGCGACGGAACGTGAACAGGAGGTAGGTGCCGTCCACGGACACGGTCGGGAGCAAGCCGCTTGAATTCGACCCCGGACCGCTCGGTTCTCCGCCAACGACGAACTCGAGGATGTTGGCAATGCCGTCACCGTCCGAATCCGCCGTGGCGGCAGCTCCGGTGAGATCCTTCGAAGTCAGCCAGCCAGCGAAGGGATCCACGGCGGTGTAGGCCAGTTCGATCTGCTTGCCGGCGTCATTGTAAACGACGCTGTAACCGGCTGGCAGACCGCTCACGTTGATGAACGCTCCCGTGCGGGTGCCGGTGTAGCTGGCGATGACATAAGTGGACCCGGTGGGGGCCGCGCCGATGCTGGAGACGACGAGCGAGCTGGACGCCCCGAGGGTCAGGTCGCCTGTGACCTGCAGAAGGTCCACCTGCGCACCATCGATCTCGCAGGCATAGGTGCCGTCGATCGTGGTGGAGGCGGCTGCGAATGTACCGGCCGAAGCTCCGGGAGCGATCGTGCCGCCGCTCTGGATTTCCAGGGAACCAATGATCGAGCCGGAAGCAAGCAAGGTGCCCTGCTGGACGGTGGTGGCACCAGTGTAGCTGTGGGCAATGCCGCCAGCCAACTGCAGCGTGCCCGGGCCGGATTTGGTCAGGGCTCCGAGGTTGGCCGCCGTGTTGTTGTCACTGGGCTCCAACTCGGTGGAGATGACCAGGTCGGCTGCGGCGCTTGCCGTGACATCCGCGACCGTGAAGGTGCGGGTGCCACGGAGGGACAGGCCGGAGTCGGCATTGGTGCGGGTGGCTTCCCGGCTGATGACCGCTGCGGCGGCGCCGCCTGAGACGGTCACATCTCCATTGAGCTGATAGTTTTCACCATTGTAGTTCGACGTGCCGCTGGAGGTCGTGAGCAGGGATCCGCCGGCCAGTTGAAGTGCTCCAAGGTGGGTGTGGGTGACATCCGGGGTGTTGGTGACCGTGGTGGCGGGGGCGAGGTTGAAGGCCGGGGCACTGGTTCCCTGACCGACCGCATTGGTGACTCCGAAGACCAGGGTGCCCGCCTGGAGGGTGATCAGGCCATTGAAGTTTCCGGCCAAGGCCAGGGTCAGCTGGGTGGTGCCATCGCCGCTGAGCTTGAGGTTCGACGCTCCAACGGTTCCGCTGCTGTTCAGCGCTCCTTCCTGGATCACCGCACCGGTCCTGTTATACTCGAGCGTGGCCCCTGCCGCGACCGTGATCGTGCCAGCTCCAAGATCGCCGCTGCCGGTTCCGTTTCCGATCTGGAGGGTGCCCCCATTCACCGTGGTGGCCCCGCTGTAGGTGCTGTTTCCACTGAGGATCTGAGTGCCGCTCCCGACCTTGGTCAGGGCCAGGATGTTGCTGGCGGCGGATCCTTCGAGAACTCCGGAGAAGTTGCCGGAGGCATCAGACGAGCCGACACTCAGGGTGCCGGTGCCGCCGCTTGGCGAATTGGTGCTGACCAGTCCGGCACCATTCAGACCGGCGATGGTCTCACTGGTGGCGGACAGCCTGAGCACGGCGCCGGCATCGACTGTGACATTGCTCGAATCCGGGATCCGGTTTCCGGCGGTGCTACCGACTCCGATCTGGAAGCTACCGGCGCCCGTGGTGGAAACGCGCACATCACCCGTCCAGAGGGCAGGAGTGGTCGGGAAAACCGTGCGACCGACTCCGGTGACGGTGATGGAACCGGCGCCGGTGATGTTTTCATAGTCGGTCCGGTCGGCGGCGTTGGAGTCGAAGATCACGCTGCGGCCAAGGTTGACCGAGGTGAACTGGTTGTTATCTCCACTGCTGGTGACCGTCGCGCGGCTGCCGAGGGTGGCGGTGCCGGTGCCAGCGGCTGGAATCTGGATCGCGTTGGGGAAGTTGATCCGGTCGGTGTCGAGGTAGAGCGCGACGTTTCCAGCGCCAGTGTTGATGTCGCCGAGGGTCACGCTGCCGGTGCCGAGGGCGGCGACGTCGCGGATGTCGATGCTGCCCTCGCTGATGACCGTGCCGCCGGTGAAGGTGTTGGTGGCATCCATGACGAGCGTCGAGGTGCCCATCTTGAGGAGCGATCCCGGGCCGCTGATGGAGCCTCCGGAGGTGTCGGAGATCACGAACTGGTTCACATCGGAGTCCACCACGATCCGGCCTGGGGTCAGCTG
>JAIYDT010000265.1 GCA_027487355.1 Verrucomicrobiaceae bacterium | reverse complement strand
GCGGTGACGAGGTGAAGCTTTCCAAGCGGGAAACCGAGATCCTCGAACTCCTCACCAAGGGACTCGCCAACAAGGAAATCGCCGACCGACTGGGCCTCTCGGTGGAAACCGTCCGCGTCCACCTCAAGCGCATCTACGAAAAGCTCCACGTCCGCTCCCGCACCGAGGCCGCGATGAAGTTCCGCGACTCCACCTCGGGTCCCCAGTGGCCGAGATAGATGACGATTTCCATTTCAGTCGAATGATGGCCCGGCTCCGTGGTTCTGGCCGACCCGCTAATGCAATTTACTTGCGTTTCATCGACCTACGCCCAAGTTCAGCGCCGTGAAATTGCTCCGCATCATCCTGATCGCCGTCTGCGGCCCGGGCATCCTTTTTGCGTCCGACCTCAAGATCGCCGCCCTCCATCCCCTACTGGCGGATCTGGCCAGAGAGGTCGGGGGGGATCGGGTCGAGGTCATCGATTTGATCGGAGCAAACGGCGACGCCCATCATTTCGAACCTTCGGCCGAGGATCTGAAGCGCGCCGCCAATGCGAAGATCTACCTGGCAGCGGGTCTAGGGCTCGAACCCTATCTTTCCTCAATCAAATCGGTGGTTGGCAAGGACGTGAGGATTCTTGAGGTCGGGGCCACGCTTCCCGTGCTTCATGGTGGCTGCAGCGATCCCGAGCACCATCACGAAGACCACGAGATCGATCCCCACTGGTGGCATTCGATCGACCGTTTCAGACGCGCCACCACCGTGGTAGCCGAGGCATTCGCTGCTGCAGACCCTGCGGGATCTGAGACTTATCGCACCCATGCGGCCCTTTATCGTGACAGGCTGGACGGACTGGAAGCATGGGCACGGACCCAACTCGCCGCCATTCCCAAGTCCAGAAGACAACTGGCCACCACTCATGCGGCCTTCAACTACTTTTGCGAGGACTTCGGCTTCATGGCCTTTCCCGTTCAAGGGGTGAATCGGGAGCAATCGCCCGACCCTGCGGAACTGGCATCGCTCATACGCGAGCTGAAAGCGAAGCACGTGATGGCCATTTTCCCTGAAAAGGAGACCAATCCGAAGCTGCTATCCGTCCTGACCCGGGACACCGGCATCAAACTCGGAGGGGCCCTGATCGCGGACGGGACCAGTTCCGTCTCCTATGAATCGATGGTCCGCGCCAACGTTGAAACCATCGTTGCAGGCCTGAGCCGCTGATTTTCAGGCTTCGCCGAGGATTCACCGGCGCATTGAAGTTGATCCATTCGGATCTCCAGATCATTCAAGTGGGAGAATCTTGAAAGCTGTATGAATGTTCCCACCGAAGTGCTGACCGAGCGTCCCACCCGTCCACTTCTTGAGCTGGGGGAATGGCTGGCATCCGTTCCGGCGAACCTTGATTTTCCGATAAACCCACCAGATTGGCTGCCGTATTGCAAGCGGTTCACCTCCCTTCACCTTGACCTCGCTCAGACCTCACCTCATCGGCTTGCTGCTTCCCGCCATTTCGATGGCTGCGGACAAGGTGACCTACGATGACCAGGTCTTCCCTCTCTTTCAGCAGAGCTGCCTGAACTGCCACAATCCCGACAAGACCAAGGGAGGCCTCGATCTTTCGACCTACTCCGGGGCCATGAAGGGCGGATCCGGAGGAAAAATCGCGGAACCGGGGGATCTTTCCTCGAAACTGATGGTCGTCTGCCTCCAAACGGGGACACCCAAGATGCCGCCAGAGGGCGACAAGCTCGGCTCGGCCCAGATCGCCATCCTCAAGGGCTGGATCGAGGGCGGATTGCTCGAAAACAAGAGCTCCAGCGCGAAAAAACCGTCCAAACCCAAGTTTGAAACGACCCTGCGATCCGACCCGGGAGCCAAGCCAGACGGTCCGCCTCCGATGCCGGAGCACCTGCGTCTTGAGCCCTTCGTCCCCACCTCCCGCGCTTCCGCCGTTCATGCGATGGCCGCCTCGCCGTGGGCTCCCTTGCTCGCCGTCACCGGCCAGCGCCAGGTGATGCTGCACGACGCCCTCAGCCTTGAACTCGTCGGCTTGCTGCCATTTCCCGAGGGCGATCCGGTCTCCCTGGCTTTCACTCCGGACGGTCGCTACCTCATCGTCGGCGGCGGCATCCCCGGGAAATCAGGAACCACGGTCACTTTTGACGTTCGCACCGGCGAGCGCACGCTGGCGGTCGCGAAGGAGTTCGACTCCATCCTCGCCGCCGACATCCGTCCGGGCTTTGACGTGGTGGCTAGCGGGGGACCGTCGAAACTGCTGAAGCTCTGGAACACCCAGACCGGCAGCGTCATCGCCTCGATCAAGAAGCATACCGACTGGATCACCGCCCTCGACATTTCTCCTGACGGAATCCTGGTGGCTTCGGGAGATCGCAATGGCGGTGTCTGGGTCTGGGAGGCCCAGAGCGGCAATGAATTTCACACCTTGCGGGCCCATCAGGCTGCCATCAGCGCCGCGATTTTCCGATCCGATTCCAACCTTCTGGCCACCGCCTCCGAGGATGGCACGGTGCGATTATGGGAAATGAACGGCGGCTCGGAAGTGAAAAAGATCGACGCCCATCCAGGTGGAGTCACGGCCATGAGCCTGGGACGAAATGGCTCGATCCTGACGACCGGTCGCGATGGGAAACTGCGCCTTTGGAAGCCGGACTTCAACCTGGAAAAGGAGGTCGCGCAGAACCTGCCGGCCTTGACCACCGCAGTGGCGCTTGCCGCAGAGGAGAGTCGGGCCTTTGTCGCCGACGCCGCAGGGGTGGTGCGCGGCTACGATCTGAAAAGCGGTCAGGCGGTCGGCGAATTTTCCGCAGCCCCTCCCAGGATCGAGGTCAGACTGGCCACCCTCGACCAGCAGATCCAGGGGCAGCCCGCCGCAATTTCCGCCGCCGAGGCGAAAGTCGCCGAGGGAGGTGCAAAGGTCGAGAATGCGAAGAAGGCTCTTGGAGCAGCGGAGGAGGCAGCCAATCAAGCGCGGCAAGCCCACGAAGCCACGGTCAAATCCGAAACCGATCTCCGACATCAGCTTAACGAACTTCAACAGCAGCTTGCGGCCCGTCGCGCGGAGATCGACAAGCTCACCGCTGAGTTTGGGGCCGCGAACACCGATCTGGAGGCCCGAAAACAGGCAGTCGCCGCTCTTCCGGAAGACCAGCGTCGCCCGGCCGACCTCGTGGCGGTGGAGACCCGACGCGGTGAACTGGAAGCCCGGATTTCAAAGCAGCGCATGGAACTTGGCGGCCTCGAGAAGCAGGAAAAGGACCTGCCAGCCACCCTGGAAGTTGCCGTCAAGGCCACCGCAGCTTCCTCGGGTCGCATCAAGTCCGCCGATGAACAACTCGCGGCCCGTCGAAATGAACTGCCTGTCGCCGAGAAATCCCTGACCGACCTTCAGGGTGCTCTCAATTCCACGAAAGCCGCTACCGCCTCTCTCGAGGCCTCCAAAAAGCGCTGGCAGGCCGCAGCCATCAACACCAGGTCCCTGATCGCCGCCGACCTCTCGAGGAAATTGCAGGATGAAAGCGATGAGCAGATTTCGACATTCAGAACATCAGCCAAGGTACTTGAAGGGCTGATGAAGTCACTGCAGGAAAAGCGGCAGGAACTCGATGAACTTTCCAGCCGCTTGATCGAGAAGCAGAAGGCTGGGACCGATTCTGCCATCCTGACGGAAATGGAATCCACACTCAAGGCACTGGAGGCCTCCGTCGCCAAGCAGGGTTCCGAACTTGCCAAAGCCGAGGGCGATCTTGTCGGGTTCAAGACCTCCATTGAGGCGAGCTCACCCACCCTCGATCAGGCGCTCCGAGAGGCGGATCGATTGAAGCGAGACTACCTTTCAGCTCTAAAATGAACCTTTTGCAGGGCATGGTTCGGGGCTGCTTACGTCGCACGTGACTGACTGGTTCTAAGGGCGCAAGCGCGAATCAATTCGTGCTTCGATGTTACGACTTCTTGCTTGATTCGAGGGAACGCGCGGGAAATCCTTCGCGTTGCTTGAATTCATATCACCATGAAGCGCCCGACCGTTACCGTTCTTCTTTTCCTGTTGCTGGGAATCGCGGCAATCTTGCTGGTCGGGAAACCAGCAACCTGGCGGGGCGGTCAGCCTGACAAAGTTCCAGAGCCCGCAGTTCCCGCTTCTTCTGTCGCGGCCTCGAGGGCCGCTGCCCCGAAGTTACCAAGCCAGCCCGACCGTCCGCCCTCGGAGCAATCAAGCCTGCCACCCAGCAGTCCGAAGACTGCCGTGGTCAACCGTCGCTCCATTCCGATCTCGGT
>JAIYDT010000563.1 GCA_027487355.1 Verrucomicrobiaceae bacterium | reverse complement strand
GGAGCCATTCACGGAGGGTGCCCGCCCTACGTGGTGGCGACGTGGAGGTCGTCTCGCCGGCGGGCTGGCCGACCGGCCTTTCGGCCCCTCGCTTGATTTCGGCGGCGTTGCCGAAGCCCTCCCTTGCAAGCTGGTCTTCCAGCAAGCGCATCAGATTGTGGGCGGCGCAAATGAACTGGGCCTAGATTTTCCTGGCCGTCACGCTTTTGGCCCGGGATTTGGTCTGGGGGGCTTGTTCTCGGGTGGAATTGCTGGCAGGTGGGCGTGCCGAGACAGTAGCCAACAGCTTGTTGGAGAAAGGAGCGTCCGCGGGGATGGTCGCCGAGAACGCGGGCGATGCCGAGGCCGAGCCAATGGGAGTCGGAGAGCGCAGGGCAATGATTTGTCTGGGCTTACTTTATCTGCTGATCCCGAATCTCCTGCCCATCCTCGATCCGTTCAAATTTGAACTATCCATTTATCGGAGATCTGGTAGGTGAAACCTCAAGGTTTCACTTACCATGAAAGTCACCCAGCAGATCCTCAAGAGTCCTTCGGCGGAAATTTCTCCATTTCCGGATCACGGTCATGAACGGCTGCTGTTGGTTTTCGCGCCCCGCGAATGGATCGAGCAGCCGGGATTCCTTGATCGGGTGAGTGCGTCGTGCCCTTCAGGAACGCGCATCGCCGGTTGCTCGACTTCCGGTGAGATCTCTGCGCGCGGGGCTCACGACGAAGTGGCCACCTTGACTCTGCTGGATTTTGAGAAAACCCAGGTGGAGCTCGTGGTGCAGCCCAATCCCGACATGGAGTCATCCCGCGGGACGGGAAGCGAGCTCGCGGCGCGGCTTTGCAGCCTGGTGACGGATCCGGCCTTTGTGCTCGTGTTTTCCGATGGGCTGAACGTCAACGGCAGTGAGCTGGTGGCGGGAATGGCGCAGGGTCTTGGCTCGAAGTGCCTGTTTTCCGGCGGCCTTGCTGGAGATGGGACCCACTTCGGATCGACCGTGGTGATTGCCGACGGCGAGTTCCACCATCACGCGGTCGTGGGGATCGTGTTCGGTGGGTCGAGCCTGAAGGTGGCCAGTTCATCGGTGGCCGGGTGGTGCCCGTTCGGGACCTTTCGCGCGGTCACCCTATCACGCGCCAATCAGCTGGATGAGATTGACGATTCTCCCGCGTTGCAGGTTTACTCCTCGTATCTGGGCTCCGATGCGGAGCAGCTGCCTTCCTCCGGACTTCTCTACCCGCTGGAGGTCCATCCGCCCGATGGCTCGCCGCCGGTGATCCGGACCTTGCTGGCGGTGGACCGGGAGGCGGGCAGCCTGACCTTTGCCGGCGATATTCCCCAGGGCAGCACCGCCCGCTTGATGAACGCCAGCTGCGACCAGCTCGTGAATGGTGCCGGTCTGGCGGCGGAAAAAGCGGTGGCCTCCCTTGCGGATCCCGCGCTGGCGATTCTGGTCAGTTGTGTGGGCAGGAAGCTGGCCCTCGCGAGCTACACCGATCTGGAGGTGGATGCGGTGAAGGATCGCCTGCCCAAGGACACCATCCTCTGTGGCTTCCACTCGTATGGGGAAATCGGCGTCGATGAGACCGACCGCGGGATCGAGCTGCACAATCAGACGATGACCGTCACCTTGATCACCGAAGTCTGACCGATGTCCTCGCCGTTTCATCGACTGCTTCAGTTCCAGGCGCGGAAATACCTTTCCCAGGAAGGAGCGAATCTATCTCCGGTCGAGCAGCTGCGGCATTCCACTCCGGAGCAGATCGAGGAGTTCATCGAGAACATCAGCCGCAGCTACGTCACGGCGGAGCAGCAGAATGAGCGGCAGGCCAGAGCCCTGCGGATCAGCACCGATGAGGCCAATCTGCTCATGGCGCGCCTGCAGGAGATGAACCGGGACATGGAGCGGACCCTGGAGTTCATCCGCAGCCAGTTGGCGGAACTGGCGAAGCAGTTTCCCCAAGCGCTTTCGATCGCGAATGAGGAGTCCCCTGATGGCAATGCCCTGATCCGCCAGTTCCGCCAGCTGGTCGATGCCTGGCAGTCCCACGTCTTCGAGATTGGTCAGGCAAAGCAACTCGCGGAAGAACTCCGGATCGAGGCGGACCGGGCCAATCAGGCGAAGTCCGATTTCCTTGCCGCGATGAGCCACGAGATCCGCACTCCGCTCAATGGGGTGATCGGCATGTCGGGCCTGCTCCTGGGAATGAACCTCAGTGCCGATCAACGCGAGCACGCCGAGACCATCCAGACCTGCGGCGAGACCCTTCTTTCCCTGATCAACGACATCCTGGACTACTCGAAGATCGAGGCCGGCAGTCTTGAGCTTGAGGAGACTCCGTTCCCCCTGCGCGATGCGGTCGAGGACTCGCTTGACCTCTTCAAACACGAAGTCTCCAAGAAGGAACTGGAGCTTCTCTTCTATCTCGACCCGGGCGTTCCTCCGGCTTTCACAGGCGATGTCACGCGGTTCCGCCAGGTGCTGGTCAACCTCGTTGCAAACGCGGTCAAGTTCACGTCTGCCGGGGAGATTGTGATCTCCATCACCCCCAATGCCGATCCCGATCGCTTGGGCCGCTGGCTGGTTCAGGTCAGGGACACCGGCATCGGCATTCCGGCCGACCGCATCGAGCGACTCTTCCAGGTCTTCACCCAAGCGGACATCTCCACCTCCCGGCATTATGGTGGCACGGGGCTCGGCCTTGCCATCAGCCGCAAGCTGGTGACGGCGATGGGCGGAGAAATCTGGATCGAAAGCAAGGTCGGCGATGGCTCCACCTTCCACTTCACCTTCGAGATGCCGCCGACCGATGCCCCAATTCCGCCGCGTCTCGCCAGTGGCGTTCCGGACAAGCTCAGTGGAGCCTCGGTCCTGGTGGTCGATGACAGGCCGATCAATCTCAAGATCCTTGAGAACAGCATGCTGCTCTGGGGTGCGCAGCCGGTGCTGTTTTCCGAGCCGTTGAAAGCCATCGAGTGGATGAAGGCAAATCCCGCGCCCGACCTCATCATCACCGATCAGGACATGCCGGACCTCAACGGCAGCCAGTTGATCAGCCAGGCGGAGCAGATCCACGGCAGGCGCATTCCCGCCCTGATCCTGACCTCCGTCTCATGGCCTGCCCGACCACCGGCGGGAACCCTCGTTGCGACCAAGCCGATTCGCGAAAGGGAGCTTGCTCGCGCCATTTCCGGACTGCTGGACGGCCAGGTCACCACGTATCGCAACGCCCCGAGTCCCGATTCATCACCGCGATTCACCCATTTTCCGGCGAAGATCCTGGTGGTCGAGGACAACGCGGTGAACCAGCGGCTGGTCCGGCTGATGTTGGGCCAGTTCGGGCTGGAGGCCATCTACTGCTCGAATGGTCTGGAAGCGGTCCAGGAATTCCAGGCCTCGGCTCCGGACATCATTTTCATGGACGTCCGCATGCCGGTCATGGACGGCTACGAGGCCACCCGCAGGATCCGTGCGCTGTCTGGCACGATGAAGGTCCCGCAGATCATCGGTCTTTCCGCCAACGCCTTGTCCGATGAGAAGACGACGGGGCTGGAATCCGGCATGAATGACTATCTGACCAAACCGATCCTGCGGCTGGACTTGTTTTCCGCCCTGTTGAAGGCCTGTCAGATCGCCTGTGGTGAGTCTGCGGTTGTTTGATCATTGTGGTTTTTCAGAAACCCGGACCCAGTCGATCTCCATCCGCTG
>JAIYDT010000226.1 GCA_027487355.1 Verrucomicrobiaceae bacterium | reverse complement strand
GCGGTGGAAACCCACGTCCTGGAGGGACAGGTCGAGGCCACCTCCGCAGGGGGCAGCAAGGTGATCCTGAACAAGGACGACGGACTCCGCTTCGCGAATGGAGGATCGGAACGGATCAGCTCGGAAACGGGGTCGTTCTACACCGTGCTTCCGCCGCGTCACCAGGCACGTCCTTCGTGGGTGCATTGGTCGTTCGAGGGGGGATCGGACATGGAAGTCCCTGGTCGCTCGGAGGGGTTCGAAGGCGCGTCGTTTTCCCTGAAGCTCGCAGGCCTGGCACCAGGGTCGAAGCCCGCGCCCGAGCCCGGTGTGTTTGGTGGTGGATTGTCCTTCGACGGAAAGGGCTCCTACGCGGAAAGCGAGTTCAAGGGCATTGGCGGAAAGGCTCCCCGGACGGTCTGTTTCTGGGTGAAGGTCCCGACCGATTTCTCCTCCAGCGAAGGTTACGGCATCCTCTCCTGGGGCCGGTTCGAGGCCCTGAACCCCGGCGGAACCTGGCAGATCTCGGTCAACCCTGAGGCGGTCGACGGGCCGATCGGAAGATTGCGGGTCGGGGCGCATCGGGGCCAGGTGATCGGCTCCACCGACCTGCGTGACGGGAAATGGCACCACGTCGCGGTGGTGATGTATCCGGGATCGAATCCCGACGTCGGCAAGCACGTCCTGCTCTACGTCGATGGCGCGCTCGACGAGGTTTCCCAGAGGGCCCTGCGTGAGATCGACACCGAGATCGGAAACGCCGATCACGGAGTGTGGCTGGGTCGAAACGTCAGCCATGATGGCCGCAAGGACCGCCGCGAGGATGGGGGCTTTTTCCGTGGCTCCCTCGACGAGGTCTTCATCTTCGGAGCTGCGCTTTCCTCGGAGGAGGTGAGACAACTGATGAAGACCAACCAGGTTCCCCGCTAGTCTGTTAGATCAGGAAATAGATCGCGAGCGCCAGTCCTCCGACCCAGACCGCGCCGATGTGGGCGATGCTCAGGGTGCGCGAGCCCGGGCTTTCCGAAGGATCGTCGGGATTCGCGCCGAAGAAGGAGTTCCATTTCACGAGCATCATGCCGCCGAGACCGAGCCAGATGAGGATGAAGAGGCAAATGCCGATCTTGATGACGATCATGAGAATGTTTGGGAGCGGCGGGACAGTCCGGCTCCGCCATCCCTCATGCAAGTGGTTTTGCAAGACCGCTGGTGAATCAGTCGATCAAGGCCGCCAGACGTAGCGCAGCTTCCACCTGGATCCGCCCAGATAGGCAGGGTCGTGAGGTGGCACCTCGAAGGTTCCGAGATACTCCGCGCCGAGCTTTTCGATGGTCCGCTGCGAGGCCAGATTTCCCGGATCGGTCGTCAGAATCGTTTCCGGATAAAGCGTCCAGACGAACCTGGCCACCGCCCGACAGGCCAGACCCGCCAGGCCTTGGCCGCGATGTTTAGGATCGACCGCATAGCCGATGTGGCCGGCGTAGAGCCTGACGTGATCGCTGTTGCCGATGCGGACATTGAGATAGCCGCAGTCGACCCCCTCAGGCCGGAGGATCCGAAAGTGATACGACGGGACGATCCCGAATTCCGGCTGGCCGGGCAGGATCGAGCGGTAGTCGAGACGCACCCCGCCATGGGCGAGGTCGAGCGGGGGCAGGGGAGGGGTCGATCTGCTCAAGCCGTGGCTTCCTTCACCCTCGCCAGTACTTCGGTGTAGGCCTCCATGACGCCTCCGAGGTCGCGACGGAAACGGTCCTTGTCCATTTTCTCGCCCGTCTTCAGGTCCCACAAGCGGCAGCCATCCGGGCTGATCTCGTCGGCCAGCACGATCGTCTTCGGGTCGGAAAGCAGGCGGCCGAACTCCAGCTTGAAGTCCACCAGCTTCAGTCCGCACTTCGCGAAGAAGTCGATGAGGATGCCATTCACCTTCAGTGCGGACTCGCGGAGAAAGGCGACCTCCTCCGCTGTGGCCAGCTTCAGCTCACGAATGTAGTCGTCGTTGATCAGCGGATCGCCGAGCTCATCGCTCTTGATGCAGAACTCGATGATCGGCGTGGAAAACGGCAGTCCTTCCTCCAGCCCGGTGCGCTTGCAGAAGCTCCCGGCGGAGAAATTGCGGATGATGACCTCCACCATGAGGATCTCGACCTTGCGGACCTCGACGTTGGTGTCGTCGATCTGGCGGACGAAATGGGTCGGCACGCCCTCTTTTTCAAGAAAGCCATAGATCAGGGTGCTGATCGCGTTGTTCAGGCGACCCTTGTCCTCGAACTGGGCCTTCTTCTCGCCGTTGAAGGCGGTGGCGTCGTTCTTGAATTCCATCCGGAGCACATTCGGATCCTCGGTGGCCCAGAGACGCTTGGCCTTTCCTTCATAGAGCGGAGTCATGGACCGGGTTTAGGAGGACGCCCGGAGGTGGTCAAGCCCGCTGCATTGGCCCTTCCCATCGGCCCGGTAGGCCGGTAGCGTTGAGCCACATGGTCCGCCGTTGCCTGATCCCTCTCGTCCTTGCCCTTGCCCTCGCCTGGGGCCAGGAACCTGCACCCGCTCCTGCGCCGGTGGCTCCTGTCGGGCCATCGCCCGCTCCTGCTGCCGTCACGCCGCCTGCGCCAGCGGTGGAGCCTTCCTCGACGGTCCAGGACGATGCCACCAGGGTCTCGATTCTCGGCTATCACGATTTCTCCGAGTCGCTGCCGGAGACCGCCATGCGGATCCGGACCTCGAAGTTCCGCAAGCAGATGGAGGCCATCAAGCAGCTCGGCCTCACCGTCATTACCCTCGACGACTACCTCGCCTGGAAACGCGGTGAGAAAAGCCTCCCGGAGCGCTGCGTGCTGCTGACTCTCGATGACGGCTGGAAATCCGTTTACACCGATGCCTTTCCGATCCTCAAGGAGTTCGGGTATCCCTTTTCCCTCTATCTCTACAAGAATTATGTCGATGGCGGTGGCAAGGCCCTCACCACCTCGATGATCCAGGAAATGATCAAGTCCGGGGCCTCGATCGGCAGCCACTCGGTCACCCATCCCTTCCCCGGCGATGTCAAGTCACGGGTGAAAAAGGGAGCCGATGTCCTCGATGCCTACCTGCGCAGCGAAATGGGCGAGTCCCAGCGTTTCCTCGAATCGAAATTCAGCCACAAGGTGAACACCTACGCCTATCCCGGCGGCTTCCATCTCGAGGAAATGTTCAAGCTCGCCGACGAATTCAAGTATGTCTCCTTGTTCACGGTCATCCCCGGAAAGGTGAAGCGCAGCACGCCGGACAAGACCACCCCGCGCTACATGATCCTGGGCAACTACGACAAGGTCTTCGAACTGGCCACCAGCTTCCGTGAAGGCGGCGCGGCCCCGGGCTCCGGTGTCGCAGGTGTTCCTGCCACGACCCCAGTCCCCGTCTCCCCGCAGGCCGGTGAGGTCGTCAATTCGAGACTTCCGCTCATTTCCGTCGATCTTGTCACCATCGCGGACCTCGACCCCGCGACCCTGGTCATGAAAGTGGCCGGCTTCGGCGAAGTGCCAGCCGTGTTCGACACCGCTTCCAAGCGACTTTCCTGGCGCGTGAACCGCAAGCTGCGCCAGTCCACTTGCCAGGTGAGCGTTTCGTGGAAGGATGCCCAAGGCAAGCCTCCCGAAATCCCGCTCCGCTGGTCGTTCTCGATCGACAAGGACGCCGCCTATCTTCCGGAAGACGCGCAGTAAGAAAGCACGAAATTTTAAGCACTAAATTCGAAACGGAAGACTCTTCCACCGATCACTGATCACCGCTCACCCGGCACCACTCTCCCATGTTCAATTCCCTTTCCGACAGCCTCGACAACACCTTCCGCAAGCTCCGCGGACTCGGACACATTTCCGAGAAGAACATCTCCGATGCGCTCAGCGAAATCCGCATCGCCCTGCTGGAGGCCGATGTCGAGTTCGGCGTCGCCAAGAACTTCATCGCCAAGGTGAAGGAAAAGTCTGTCGGCGTGGAAGTGCTGAAGTCGATCAAACCCGGCGAACAGATCGTCAAAATTTTCCACGACGAACTCGCCGCGCTGTTGGGCGGTGACCAGGCTCCGCTCGATCTCAATCCTCCGGCCCGCATCCTCATCTGCGGCCTCAACGGTGCGGGCAAAACGACCACTTCGGCCAAGCTCGCGCTGCGTTTGAAAAAGGAAGGCCGACGCCCGCTGCTCGTCGCCTGCGATCTCTATCGTCCCGCTGCCATCGATCAGCTCGCCACGCTCGCCAAGCAGATCGACGTGCCGGTTTACACGCCCGATGCCTCCGAGACCGATGTGGTGAAGGTCGCCAGGGACGCCCTCGCCTGGGCCGAGAAGGAGAATGGCACCGTCATCCTTTTCGACACCGCGGGCCGTCAGGAAATCGATGAGAAGCTCGTCGCCGAACTCAAGCGCCTGCATGACTTCGTCAAGCCCAAGGAAACCCTCCTCGTGGCCGATGCCGCCACCGGCCAGCAGGCGGTGTCCGTGGCCCAGCATTTCGATCAGGCCGTCGGCATCACCGGCATCATCCTGACGAAGCTCGACGGCGATGCCCGAGGCGGTGCCGCGCTCTCGATGCGTTCCGTCACCGGCAAGCCGATCAAGTTCGCCGGGGAAGGGGAGAAGCTCGACCAGTTGTTCGAGTTCCACCCGGACCGCATGGCCGACCGCATTCTCGGCATGGGCGACATCGTCGGCATGGTCGAGCAGGTGGCCGACAAGATCAACGAGCAGGACGCCATGCGCTCGATGAAGCGCATGCAGGAAGGGAAGTTCGATTTCACCGACTTCCTCGACCAGATGCGGATGCTTCAGAAGCTCGGGCCGCTCGAAGGCCTGCTCGGCATGATGCCCGGCTTCAGCAAGATCAAGAAGCAGATCCCCGCCGGAGCGATGGACCCGAAGCGGCTCAAGCGCACCGAAGCCATCGTCCTGTCCATGACGCCCGACGAACGTCGTCGTCCCGAAATCATCAAGGGCACGCGCCGTCAGCGCATCGCCGCCGGTTCCGGCACCTCGCTGCCGGAAGTGAACACCCTGCTCAAGCAGTTTGGGGAAATGCGCAAGATGATGAAGTCCCCCGGCAAGATGCGCGACATGATGAAGATGATGGGCGGCGGCAGCGGCGGCGGTCTCGGCGGCCTGATGAAAGGCCTCGGCGGAAAGTTCCCGTTCTGACCTTGGACTGCGGAGACTTGTCTCCGCTCTAGGTGCAGGAGGCTTGCCGACGGGAAAGCAGCCCGATTCCGCGCCACAAGTGGCCACCGCCGGAAAGCGGTGACAAGTCACAGCAGTCCAAGGGGCTCCATGCCCTTGTCACCACGAGAGTGCCACGACTCCAGGGCCACTCTGCGGCGATCCCCACAATCGACTTGGATATCAACCCTCAAGGGACCACCATTCCTTCATGAATGAGGTGATCAGTCTCCGAGTATCCATGTTGCCTCTGCCCCGTAATCACAAACCAGTGGCTGAGTAACCCCAAACCCAACCGGTTGTTAAACAATACTTTTCGGTCAAAAATGAACTCACACACTCACATCCTTTTCGCGGGTTCCACCGTGCTGCCCTCGTGTGTTACTAAGGTTCAGGCTACCGCATGGAGACGCGGAATGGGCACGGATTTCATGAAACGCCTCATTCTGATCATGAGCCTGTCCGCCTTCGCGCCGATGCTGAATAGCTGCGTGGGGAATGGTGACGAGGCCTTGCGAAGAGCCCATGTGCCCGAGGAAAAACGAGTTCCGGTGCTGATCCGAGCAGGTGGGAAGGTGAAGTTTGAGAAGACGGAGAACTATTTTGGTGTTGTCATTACGATCCATCGTCCAGGTCAGTCGACGATTTCGGCACGATGGCCTGAAGGAGTTCCTTACGATGAGCATGCGGAGGTCGAGATTCTCGATGAAAAATGGGAGGAAGGACGAACGCTTATAGTCCGGGTGATTACGAATGGGAAATGCGTGTATGATGCTTCTCGCTGTAAGCTGCATCATGTTGTGATGGTGCGCAGGGATGTCATATATGCCAGTCTGTGTTACTATCCAATTTCCAACTTCAAAAACGGTGAGCCCAAGCTATTTCCAAACGATGGCAAGAGTTACGAGGTCTGTCATGGGGGGCCAATTTTCACGACGTGGCGCTGTCCAGTCTGCTACGAAGGTTCCGAACGCTGGCGAAAGCGGCTCGGGATTCCCGAACACTAGACGGTCGAACAACGCATGGGTCTCGACCGCTCATCGGCTCTACAACTATTCATAAAGTCAACACAATGGCACAGTGACATCGCGTTGAACGCTGCGATTACGGATTGAACTAGAACGCTAAGGCCATTGTCACCGACTCGCCTTTGCCAATGTCTCGCAGCTTTTGAGATCGAGTTTGCCAGAGGCGAGGACGGGGATTTCCTTCACGGGGACGATCTGGCGTGGGGTCCAGAGGGAGGGCAGGCCTTCGTCGAGGAGCTTGTAGCGCAGGTCGATGCATTCCTGCTCCAAGGCGGGACCGCAGATGGTGGAGAGGAGGATGATGGCCTCGCCCTTCTGCTCGTCCGGCACGCCGACGACTGCGATGCGTCGCTCAGCCTCGGAGTCGAGATGGAGGACCTTGTTGATGGCGGCCTCGACGGTTTCGTGAGGCACCATTTCTCCGGCGATCTTCGAGAACCGGGAAATGCGGCCCTCGATGAAGAGGAAGCCGTTCTCGTCCATGCGGCCGACATCTCCAGTGCGGAACCAGCCATCGTGCAGGACCTCGGCGGATTTTTTCTCATCTCCGAGATAGCCTTTGAAGATATTGGCACCCTTGAGC
The DNA here is from genome assembly GCA_027487355.1 of Verrucomicrobiaceae bacterium. Taxonomy (GTDB): domain Bacteria; phylum Verrucomicrobiota; class Verrucomicrobiia; order Verrucomicrobiales; family Akkermansiaceae; genus Luteolibacter. The sequence goes on along the minus strand of JAIYDT010000226.1, from coordinate 16,526 downwards.
CAGATGATGCCTTGCTGGTCGAGCGGCACGACCTCATCGGTGGCGGGATTGGTGAGCCGAACGGCGATACCGGGCAGGAGCAGTCCGACGGAGCCGGGGTTGGAGCTCGGGATCACCGGGATGCCCTCGGTCGAGGACTCATCGGGCAGGTTGACGTTGGTGGCGGGCGAGGTCTCGGTGAGTCCATAGCCTTCCTGCGGGCGGATGCCGAAGCGTTGCTCGAAGGCGGAGGCGAGGTTCTGCGGGAGCTTTTCGGCTCCCGTGACGACGAGTCGCAGGGACTCCAACTGGGCGGGCTCGACGCGCTTCATGTAACCGCGCAGGAAGGTCGGCGTGGCGAGGAGGACGTTGATGCGGTGATGGGAGATCAGCTCTGCGAGGCGCTTGGTTTCCAGCGGGCTGGGGTAGGTGATGAGGTCGAGTCCTTCAAGACATGGGAACCACAGGGTCACGGTGGAACCAAACGAGTGGAACAGCGGGAGGCATCCAAGGATGCTGGAGCCCTTCGGCATGTTCAGCCGGGTAGCGAACTGGCAGACATTCGCCAGCACGTTGCGGTGGCTGAGGGCGACGCCTTTCGGTTCGCCGGACGAGCCCGAGGTGAAGAGCAGGACGGCCTCGTCGTCGCCCTTGAACTTGTTCAGGCCAAGCATCGAGGTCAGCACGCCGGTGGGCAGCAGTTTCGAAAGCAGGAACCAGCGCTTGGCCTGTTTCTTGAGGGTCGGCAGCACGCGCTCGATGAAGATGAGTTCCCTGTTGGGCGGCCACGGAAAGCTGGAGACTTTTCGAACAAATGGATCGGCGGTGATGAAGCGGTCGATCCCGGACTGGCGGATGGCGGACTTCACCGACTCATGGCTGGCGGTGAAGTTGAGGTTCACGGGGACCTTGCCTGCGAGGACGACGGCGAGATTGGCGATGAGTCCGGCCTTTCCCGGAGGCAGCACGATGCCGATCCGGCGCTGGGAGGTGGCCTCGGTGAGGTGCTTTGAAAAGGCGATGGCGGCGGCGAGGATCTTGTCGAAGCGCAGCTCCGAGTCGTCCGATCCATCGATCACCTTATTGCGGCTGCCGTGCTTTTTCAGCCCCCGCACCAGGGCGGCGGCGAGCGAGCCATTCAGGAACGAGCGGTCGGAGAATGAATGCTCGGCGGCCTCGAGGAGGCTGGCGAGATAGGTGGCGACGCTGGCTTTTGAGGGTTCGAGCGGCTTTCCTACCAACAGGATTCCGGCAGGCAGGGAGGATGGCTTCTCAATCGAAAGTGCGGATTCGCGCGGGGCATCGACCGCGACTGGAACGACCGTCAGGCCTAAGGCGCAGAGGGTCTTGAGATGGGCGGACGGCACATGGCAGGCCACGGCGTTGCGGGCCTTGACGAGTCCGGGCACGTAAACGAGGAGGCCATTGTCATCGAGATCGGCGGCAAGCTGGGCACCGACAGCAGCAGGAGCACCGTCGGCGACGCCGAACATGGCCCCGGAGCCCGAGCGTTCGAGATGGGCGCGGATCTGGGGATCGAGCTTGGCATTCTCCTCGATCAGCCAGGTGATCTTGCGACCGGAGAGTAGATTTTCGAGTCCCTGCAGTTGGGCGAAATCGAGGCGGCCTGGAATGACGAGCGCCTTCCCGGCTGGAAGTCGTTCACGATGAAAAAGATCAATTGAGGCGGAGCTCATGGAAAAGGGGAATGGATGCGCCGTGGTTGGGGTGGCGTCATCGAGGAAAGTATTGAAGGAATACGGGCCGATGTGACACGGATTTTTTCATAATTCGGGTCCAGCGCGGTTCTCGCTTTCTCAGAGTCCGGCTTCGGCCAGTCGCTCGTCCATTTCCGATTTCTGGAGTTCGTTGGTGAACTCGGACAGATCGCCAGCGATGACCCCGGTGAGATTGTGCGAGGTGTAGCCGATGCGGTGGTCGGTGATGCGGCTCTGGGGAAAGTTGTAGGTGCGGATTTTCTCCGAGCGATCTCCCGAACCGATGAGGGATCGACGGTGGTTGGAGTAGGCGTCCTGCTGCTCGCGGAGCTTCTGTTCGTAGAGCCGGGTGCGGAGGATCTGGAGGGCCATTTCCTTGTTCTTGATCTGTGAGCGACCATCCTCGCAACGGACGTAGAGCCCGGTGGGAAGGTGGAAGATCTGCACGGCGGATTCGGTGCGGTTGACGTGCTGACCACCCGCTCCACCGGCGCGGCAGACTTCGATGCGGAGGTCCTCCTGTTTCAACTCGACATCGACCTCCTCGGCTTCAGGCAAAACGGCGACGGTGACGGTCGAAGTGTGGACGCGGCCCTGGGTTTCCGTGGCGGGAACGCGCTGCACGCGGTGGACACCGGATTCGTATTTCAGATAGCGGAAGACCTCCTGGCCGGTGACCTTGAGGATCACTTCCTTGAAGCCACCGACCTCGGACGGGCTGCTTTCGAGGTGCTCGCATTTCCAGCCCCGCAGATCGGAGTAGCGCTGATACATCCGCATCAGCTCGGCGGCGAACAGCGAGGCCTCATCGCCACCGGCTCCGGCGCGGATTTCGATCAGGGCATCGCGGTCCTCATTGGGATCGGCGGGGAGCAGGGCGTATTGAAGGTCCTTGCCGAGTTGCTCGATCTGTTTCTCTAGCCCGGGGATCTCCTCCGCCGCCAAGGCGGAAAAGTCGGGGTCGTCGGACTTGGCGAGCTCCTGGTTGTCGGCGAGGTGGCGTTTCGAAGCCTCGAATTTTTCCCACAGCTCCAGGGTTTGCTTGAGCTTGCGATGCTCACGCAGCAGATCGGTGGCGCGCTTCGGATCGGAGAAAAGGGCAGGGTCGCCGATCGCCTGATCGAGTTCCTCGAAGCGGAAGCTGCGTTTGGAAATGAGGGAGCTGTAATCCATGGATGGGATTCGGAGAGTGAAGGTGGGGACGCAAAACGACGGCGGGCCCCGTGAAGTGGAGCCAACGCCGTCGTTGCAGATTCAGAAAAACTAGACGTCCTCGGGGTGGCTTGACTTGAAGATGAAGGCCGCTGCCGTCGCACCCAGGATTTGTGGAAGGAAGTGCATCCAGCAATCGGCGACCGGAAGCTTGCCGATGACGATCAGCATGGTGGACACTGCGGGATTGAAGGCTCCGCCGGAAATGCCGCCGACAGTGAAGGCCCCGGCGAGCACCGTGAAGCCGATGGCCAGGCCGTAGTTCGAGTTTCCGGCGGTGGCCTTGGCGGTGGCCGTGTTCAGCACCACCCAGGCAAGGGCGAAGGTGAAGAGCAGTTCGGCGATGACTGTGGGCGTCGAGACGAGCTTGAGCGGCTCGATCACCGGAGCGGCGGGCACCAGGGACCTCGCCACGAAGACTGCCAGCGATCCGGCAATGAGCTGGGTGATCACATAGGTGCCGAATTCATTGGCCGTGGAGCGGCCGCGCAGGAAAACGGCGAGGGAAACAGCCGGATTGTAATGGGCTCCGGAAAGGTGGCCGCCTGCGTAGATCATCACCATCAGGACCGAGGCGATGGCGAACGGGGCCATGGGACCTGCGGTTCCGAGCACGGCGGCGGTTGCGACTGTCACGGTCAGGAAGAACGTGCCGATGAATTCGACCAACAGTTTTTTCATACTTCGGGACCCTAGAATGAAATTGAATCAAGAGGCAAGCCCTTCAACGCAAAACGGCTGCGGTCCCGGAGGAGCGCAGCCGTCTTGAAAGGGGATCGACAATTACTTGGTCGAAGCCGTGCGGACCTTGCGGATGATGCTGGCAACCGTTTCGGAAGCCTGGGCACCCACGCCAAGCCACTTGTCGGCCTTTTCAAGGTCGAGCTGGTAGTTGGCACCTTCCTTGAGCGGGTCATAGGTCCCGATCTGCTCGATGTAACGTCCGTCGCGGCGCTTGCGGCTGTCCACGGCAACGATTTTGTAATACGGGCGGTCTTTGGTGCCTTGGCGATTGAGTCGGAGAGCTACGGCCATGTCGGTGGGTCGTTCGAGAAGATGCCCGAAAGCGGGCGGGGCGCGGAAAATGCACAAACCACCCTGGGTTGCCAAGAGGAATCTCGGGTCTGCGTAACTTTTTTCCGCTGCGGGATTGTGGGCATTGTTTCCAAATGGTGGAGTTTCCGGCCATGGACGTCCAATCCCATCACCAGCAGACCCCTTTCACGACCAAGGATGGTTCGACGATCCGCAGCCTGTTGGACCGGACCAATGCTCCGGTGGTCCAGCAAAGCCTCGCCGAAGCGACCTTGCCGGAAGGCGGGAGAACCGAGCGTCACTATCATGCGATCAGCGAGGAGATCTACTACTTGGTCGAGGGAAGCGGCCGGATGGAGATCAACGGGGAAGTCCGTGAGGTCAAAGTAGGCGACGCAATCCTGATCCCCGCCGGGGCCTGGCACCAGATCGAGGCGCTCGAGCCGCTGCGCTTTCTTTGCTGCTGTGCGCCGCCGTATTCGCATGAGGACACCTATTTCGTCTGATCAGGGACGGATCACCGTGAGCCCGTCGATCAGGTCGAAATGCCGATCTGTCGTCATCACGGCGGCTCCGGCCCGATTCGCGCAGCAGGCGATGACGATGTCCTTAAGCGGCAGCACTTTTCCCTGACGATCGAGTTTCCAGGCCAACTGCCAGACCTCATCCCAGAGACTGGCGGTGGTGGGAACCATCTGGGTGAGCGAGAAGAAGCTCTCGAACTGATCTCGAAATCTTGGGACCCTGATCCCGCGCAGAACTTCCGCCTTCACGACGCCGCAGCACACGACGTTGTGCAACTCCACACGGCGGGTGATTTCCCGAATGGGGTCTTGGTCCGACTTCAGGGCACCAATGAAGACGTTCGAGTCAATCAGAACGAGCGCTCCCATATGGCTTTTCGTCTTCGGCGACCTTCATGGTCTCCAGTTGATAATCCGGAAAAACGGCGTCCCTCAATTCACCTGGAGACAATCCCAGCCCCAGTCCTTCCTTCGCAAAAACCTTCAAGCGGGCCCGCCGATCCAGTTCACGCAGCGCGAAATGGACGGCGTCCGTCTTGGTTTCCAACTCGTATTCCTTCATGACCCTGGCCAACAGGTCATCGTCGATATGCATCGTCATTTTCATTGCCATACCCTATATGGCCATATCGGGTATGGCAAGAGAGTTTTGCCTTACGGCAGAGCTCAGAATTTCGTGCTTTCCCCCAGCACATCGTCCATGGCGTCGATGAGTTCCTGCATGGTGGCAGTGGTCTCATTGCCCATGTTGGAGATGCGGAAGGTGAGGCCTTTGATCTTGCCGTAGCCGCCGTTGATGACGAAGCCGTGCTTGGATTTCAGGGTCTTGATGAAGGCGGAAAGATCGAAGCCCTCGGGGGTGTGGAAGCAGCTCAGCGAGACCGAACGGCGGCCTTCGGGGCCGAAGTGCTTGAAGCCGTGCTTCTCAGCCCAATCCGCAATCATCCGGTTGTTGCTGGCGTGGCGGGCGAAGCGGGCTTCGAGGCCTTCCTTGGCGATTTCTCCGAGGATGTATTGCAGGCCGAAGAGCAGGGAAATGGCAGGGGTCGAGGGCGTGTTGTTGGCAGCGGCGTTCTTGGCGAACTCGATGAAATCGAAGTAGTAGCCGCGGTTCGGCTGGGTCTTGGCGCGCTCCAAAGCGGCTTCCGAGCAGGCGAAGACCGTCAGGCCGGGCGGCAGGGCGAGGGCCTTCTGGACGCCGGCGAGCAGCACGTCGATGCCAAGCTCATCCATGGCGATCGGCACGGCCGAGAACGAGGAAACTGAATCGACGATGAGCAGCACGCCCGGAAAGGATTTCACGACCTTCGCGATGGCGGTCAGGTCATTCATCACGCCGGTGGAGGTTTCGTTGTGGATCAGCGTGACCGTGTCAAAACCGCCTTCCGCGAGCTTGGCGCGAACGGCTTCGGGATCGATCGCCTCGCCCCACTCGACCTGGATCTTCTCGGCCTCGAAGCCGGACTTTTTCGCCACATCGAACCACTTGTCGGAAAACGCGCCCAGGCAGAGGGTGAGGACCTTTTTCTGGACCAGGTTGCGAAGCGAGGCCTCCATCACGCCCCAGGCGGAGGAGGTGGAAAGGAAGACCGGCCGGGTGGTGCCGGCAAGGGCCTGAAGGGTGGGCTGGAGCGAGGCGTAGAGCGCTTCGAACTCGGAGCCGCGATGGCCGATCATCGGCTGGCTCATGGCGGCGAAGGTTTCTGCGGATACGTCGATGGGTCCTGGAATGAACAGTTTTGGCATGGTGGGATGGTTGGAGAGTTGATGGTTAAGAGTTAAGAGTTGAGAGTTGAGAGTGACTTCAATCTTCAGTTTCGAATTTAGTGCATAGGATTTCGGATTTTCCTCCGAGTCATTCCTCCCAGATCATGTGCTCGAGTCGGAGCTGTTTGGCACGGGCTGCGGCTTCTTCCGCACGAGGTCCCTTGAACGACGCGATCTTGTTGGCGGTGGAAATGGCGGCTTCCCAGCGTCCGGCTTCCTCGAGAAGCTTGACCGCGCGGAAGCCGCAGAGCTCGCAGTCCTCCCAGTCGGTGGGTGGCTTGATGGCGGCGCTCTGAAGTACGGCGTAGTAGGTCTCGAGCGCCTCCCGTGTGCGCTTGCCCGGGGCCCCATCGGTGCGGGGAAGCAACTCAAGGGTCATGCCTCGGAGGTAGCGCAGCTGGTCCAGGAGCGAAGGTTGGCCGGCGGCGGAAACGAGCAACTGGTCGTAGATCGAGAGGGCCTCCTTGTAGGCTCCGGGCTTGGTCCCGCCCTGCGCGAAGAGGGCCTGTGCAAGCTGGCGTCCGGCGGGGATCCTGAGCGGATCGTTGGTGGCCATCGACTTGAACCAAGGCTGCAGTTCCGAGATCGTGGCGTCAAAGCGATAGAGCTTCGTCAGCAGGCTCGCGCGCTGCAGTCTGGCGAGTGGAGCCAGACCGCTGGATCCGGAAGCCACGTTTCCGAAAAGAATCAGGCTTTCCTCCAGCGACTGGGCGGTTGCCCCGAGCGCGGCCGCCTGCGCCGCCAGCATCAGAGCTGCCGGGGCGCGACGGTCGTCCGGGGCCGAGGCGGCGAGTTTCTCGAGAACCAGTCGGGCGTCGTGATAGTCCTTGTTGCGAAATAGGCTGCGCCCGAGGATCATTGAGGCGTCCGCCGCTTCGGGGCTGTTCCCATGTTCAGCCAAGAATTGTCGCGAAAGCTCGATCGCTTCTGAAGGCTGTGGACTCTGATCGGCAATGTGCAGTCTGGCCAGCTCGAGTCGTTCAACGGGCACCGCAGCCTTCATTCCAGGATCGCTGGTGATCGTCCGGATCTGCTCCAGGGCAAACTCCAAATCCGCCGGATAACCTGCGATTCCCGCCTCTGCAGCCGCCAGTCTGGCTTCCGCAATCCTTTTGCTCTGAGGGTGGTTGGAGATGAACTTTCGGAGTGCTGCAAACGAGCTTTCCGCGACCGGATCGGAAAGGGCGCGTTCCAGTTCGAGATCCGCCTGGATTCGGGCGTCGCGCTCGGGATTTGACGGAGCAGCCGCGATCACCGGGCCGCTCTGGAGACGGATCAGGGCGGAGTTCAAAGCGGCCAGATCGCCATTGCCCGCAGGCAGCAGCGAGGCAGCCTGTTCGAACAGGGCAGCAGCCGCTGCGGGATTTCCTCGATCAAACTCGGCGCGGGCCTCAATGAAGGCAGACTCCCCCTGGATCAAAGGTGAACCCGCGTTCTGACGGACGGCGGACAGAGCGCTCAGGGCACGATCCGCATGACCCTCTTCCAGTAGCCATTTTCCCCACTGCATCAGTGCCTTTGCGGCGAGGAAATGGTCGGGATGCTCAATCCGGAGGCGGGTCAGCAAGCGCACGGCCTCGGCCTTTGCGGTTGGGGTGGGCTGGCGATGGAGTCCGATGGCACGGGTGAAAAGTGCGAAGGCGTTGAGATCGCTTCCTTCCTTTTTCTCAGCGGTCGGCCAGGCACCTGTCGCGCCGGAGCCGATGGTGGGGATGAGTCCGGTCGGCGGAGTCTGGCTCGCCGGGCTCCACTGGGCGAGTCGCTCCAGGATAGCATCGTTCGGAGCTGGCTGGTCCGGGATCCATTGCTGCAGCCGCCGGAAAATCGCCTCCAGCAGCGGGGAATCAGGATGCTTTTGAACGGCGGCAAGAAGCGAATCCGCCGCCGCCGCCGTGCCTTCCGAGGCAGCGAGTGCATCGGCGAGGCCGACGATGGCCGAGTGATAGCGCAGCAGGCTCTGGCCCTGGGGCTGGTCGAGGAGGATGGAAAACGCGGAGACGGCCTCAGCGGACTTGCCCTCGGCCAGCAGCAGGCGCGCATGGAGGAAGGCCTGCTCCGGTTGGTCCTCGGCAGGAAGGGATTTCGCGTCGGGTAGAATCTTCCTGGGCTCCTTGGATTTTCCTTGGTCGATGAGGATCGCCGCCTGCCGAAGACGTGCCTGGCGAACCGACTTGGCCTCACCAACCTTTGTCAGCACCTCCAGGGTCTCGAACGCGGCATCCTGTTCGTTCAACGAAAGCTGGAGGCTCGCACGGGTCAGCAAGGCTTCGCTGCGATGGGCTGCCTTGTCGTTCGAGATCGCCGGAGCCAGTGCCTCCGCCGCCTCGCGGTAACGGCCGAGTCCGGCGAGGGCCTGGGCCTTCCAGAAGTAGGTTTCGGGATCGTTCTCCCAAGTGGCTTCGTTGAGCCTGGCCATGGCCTCGGCCGAGCGATCACCCCGGATCCAGGTTTCGAGTTGCTTCAATCGGAGGATCCGTTGGTCCGCTGCGGTGAGGTCGGGCGTTTTCAGCGCCTCCTCGAAGCGGCTTTCCGCGATCTCCCAAAGCCGGGAGTCGAGCGCTTCCATCCCTTGGGTGTAGGCGGCAAGATCCTTCAGCGCCGTGGCCCCCGGAAGGAGGGACGCCGACAGCAGGCTGACTAGGATTGATCGCGCAATCATCGGGAGGCCGGACCCTAGGCGGAATCCGCGCTTCTGGCCAGTGGAGATGCGACGGAATCTCATGCTCCCGTTCCGAACAAGCGGTCCCCGGCATCCCCGAGACCCGGCAGAATGTAGCCCCGCTCACTCAGGCAGCGGTCCAGCGCAGCGGCATAGACCGGGATCTCCGGGCAGGCTTCTGAAAAGGTGGCCAGTCCTTCAGGCGCGGCGACCAGGCAGGCGAAGGCGATCCGATCCGCGCCAGCTTCGCGCAGGTTCCGCACCGCTTCCACGGCCGAGCCTCCGGTGGCCAGCATGGGATCGAGGAGCAGCACGAATTTCCCGGCCAGGGACGGCGGGTGCTTCATGTAGTAGGGCTCGGGAAGGAGCGTCTCCTCATTCCGCGCCAGACCGATGTGGGCGACCGCAGCCTCCGGGATGAGATCCAGGAAACCGTCGAGAAATCCCAACCCGGCCCGCATGATCGGCACGAGAACGATCGACTGGACCAGCCTCTTTCCCGTGGTGATCTCAAGTGGGGTCGTGCACTCGACGACCTCGGTCTCCAGAAGTTCGGTCACATACGGTGCCATCAACGAGGCAATGCGGCGCATCCTTTGACGGAACTCCGAAGTCGGGCACGAGGGCTCGCGCAGACGGGTCAGTTCCGTGGCGATCAGCGGATGGTCGAGGACTCGGAACATCAGTTGGGTTCAGCGAGTAGTTTTCTCAATTCCGCCGCCGTGACGCCCAGGGTGATCGAGGCCTCCTTCATGTCCCCATTTGAACGGTCCAGCACGCGACCCGCCACCTCGCGGGAAAGCCAGTCGATTACCTTGATGCCGGCAGGGGCCGCATTCAGCAGGCGATCAATGGCATCTCCGGCGCCATTTCGCAAAGCTCCGGGAGCCGCCGACAGCGGAATGTCGGCAGGCAGAAGGATGGTCGAGGAAGCCAGCGCGCAGGCCCGGGCAATCGTGTTTTCGAGCTCGCGGACATTGCCCGGCCAATGGTGCTGCTGAAGTGCGGCGATTGCCTCCCCGGTCAGGCGGATGCGGGCCATGCCGTTCTTCCGCGTGATCCGTTGAAGGAAATACTCCGCCAGCAGCGGGATGTCCTCAAGACGGTCGCGCAGTGGCGGAATCCGCAGTTCGATGACGTTGAGACGGTAGTAAAGGTCCTCACGGAAACGGCCCGCCGCGACCTCGGCGGTCAGGTCCTTGTGAGTGGCTGCGACGACGCGAACGTCTGTTTTAATCGTATCGTTGGAGCCGACTCGCGAAAAGGTCCCGTCCTGTAGCACGCGCAGCAGTTTCACCTGGATCGTCAAGGGCATGTCGCCGATCTCATCGAGGAAAAGCGTGCCGCCGTCGGCCTGCTCGAAACGGCCCTCGCGCTTGGCGATGGCCCCGGTGAATGAGCCCTTTTCGTGTCCAAAGAGCTCGCTTTCGAGGAGGTTCTCAGGAATTGCCCCGCAGTTGATCGTGATCAGCTCCTTTTGTCGGCGTGGACTGTATTCGTGGACCGCCTTCGCGACGAGTTCCTTGCCGGTGCCGCTTTCCCCGGAGACCAGGATGGGTGCGTCGGAACGGGCCACGCGACCGACCATCTTGAACACATCCTGAAGAACTCTGGAAACCCCGATGATCTTGACTCGGCCATCCAGGGTCGGGAGGTCCGCCACCGGCTGCTCCGCGCTGCGCCGGTCTTCAAGAGTTTGAAGCGCGGACTCGACCACCGGGCGCAGTTCAAAGGCCAGCGACTCTTTCCCCAGCACGTCATGCGCGCCCTTCTGGGTGGCCTCAATGATCTGTCCCGTCGTGGGAAATCCCGCCGTGAGGATCACCAGCGTCTGTGGGCTTTGCTGGCGCAGCCGGGTCAGCAGCTCAAGACCATCGAAGGGCTCCAGTGCAAGGGCTCCGATGACCACATCGACATGAGTCTTCTCTACGACTTTCAGGGCATTCTGTGCATTGTCGCACCGCAGGATCCGCAGGTTCCGGGCAGACAGATGCTTCGTCGCCCAATCAAGGAAATCATGATCAGGATCGACGAGAAGAATGGTTTCTTCCGTTGGGGGTTCGGCCATCGTTTGTGGGGGGAGTGAAGCAGGGAACCCACGAATGGCACGAAAAAACGCGGCGGGGGCTTGAGGGGCGGGGGATGGCTTGACGTGTGACACCGATTGGGTGAATGTCTGACATGGGCATTGTGACCGTTCGTGAGCTTCATCGCAACACCGCCGCCGTTCTTGAAAAGTGTGAAAAGGAGGGAGAGATCCTGATCCGCCACCGGGATGGAAGGGAGTTTTGTCTCGTGCCCAGGCATGCCGCTCCTCCCGCTGCGAAGAAACCTGAGTGGCCGGATTTTGCGGCGCGAATGCGGAGGATTTCCAACAGGCCCGTTCCTCCCGAGATTTGTGCACTGGTTGACAAAGCCATTCGTGGAGAATGAGTGCCTACGCCGACACCAACTTCCTTGCGCGCCTGTATCTGATGCAGTTGGAAAACTCGGAAGCCATCGAACTGGCTTCGACGGTCAGCAAGAGGCTGATCGAACCCCTTCCCATCACCTGGCTGCTTCAGATCGAACTGGCCAGCGCCTTGGAACTCTATGTGTTCTTCGGAAAGAATCCGCCACATCCACGCATCACACCGGAACAGGCGGCCGTCGCCCACGCGGATTTCCAGAGTGATCTGGTCGATGGCTTGGTCTATCGGATGGCGGATCTGGACAACCGGGTGCTGTCCCGCCGCGCCACAGAACTCACCATCCGGCACACCGCGAAACACGGCTGTCGGGCTTACGATCTGATTCACGTTGCCAGCGCTCTCGAACTGGGATGCTCCGAGTTCTGGACCTTCGACAAACGGGCTGCAGCGCTGGCTGAGAGGGAGGGCATGAAAGTTCCGTCGAAGCTCAAAGCCGCTGCCCGGAAAGCGTCTGGATGACGAGGCCATCGTGGCGGCGTTTTTCAAGCGCCAAGCCTGCTGCGGTTTCGCCCCGATGATTTGATTCGACCATCACGTCCAAGAACGGTCGTTGTTGGCATCGGCATGACGCCTTGCGAAAAAGTTTCAGTTCAACCCTTGCACGCCTTGAACAAGCGTCCTAACCTGTTCGGATTTTAATTCTTAGATCTATAACATCCATGAAATCGGCTAGCTTCCCAAACAGGTTTTTGCCATTCGCTCTGATCGTTGGACTGCATTCGATTCCAACCATCGCCTCCTCGCAAACCCCGGAGAATCTTCCCAAGATCGAGGGGCTCTACAACACGGTCGCCGATATCAACAACAGTGAATTGATCGTGGGGGGGGCCATCGATCTGACCAACGGCGGCAGCCTGGCCACGAAGTGGAGCAACGGCAACGTTTTCACCCTGCCCATCCCTCAGGGCTTCACCTGGAGTTCCGCCAGCGCGGTCAATGACGACGGGGTGATCGTCGGCTCAGGAGGCTCAAGCAACGAAGTCATCGAGCCGTTGGTGTGGGTGAACGGTCTTCCGGTTGTCCTTGAGACGAAAGGATTCGGAGGCGCTGCCTATGACGTCAACAAAGCCGGGGATATCGTGGGTTATGTGAACACCGACCGGTTCACGGCCCCGGCTCTCTGGCGAAATGGCCAGCTGACCATTCTCCCCGGCTTGTTTGAAAATGGCGGCATTGCCACCGCGATCGACGACCAAGGCCGCGTCGCAGGAACCTCACAGGGAGTCAACGACGGATCCGGCGGGCAGGTTCCCACCCAGTGGGTCAAGAATCTGCCGGTTGCGCTGCCAGTGACCTTTGGCCAGGACTACATCGGCGTGCTCGGGGTGAATCGGTCGGGAGGTGGCCGCACCTCGGGCTATGTGATCGAGAAAAGAGCCCTGGAAGGCGATCCCTATGGCTATTTCGTCAGCGTCGCCGTTGGCTGGCAGGACGGCGAGTTTCGTCAGCTTCAGAATCCCTCTGGCAACGGTGGCAGTGTCGCCTACGGAGTCAACGCAAGCGGCCTTTATGCCGGCTACACCACCGCACCGTTCAATGGCCCGAGAATCCCGACCGTGTGGGATCAGGACGGACCGATCGCCCTTCCTCTGGAAGCCGACCGGGAGGCCATCGCGGTCGCGGCCAATGACAAGGGCGTGGTCGTTGGTTCCGACACGACGGACGCCCGCAACCCCACTCCGATTCTCTGGCGGCTCAACAGCGTGAGCCAGATTCAGATGGCAAACGTCCAAGCGAGTGCAGGCCAGTCGATTGCCTTGCAGGCGAGGGCGACCAGGAATGGCGCGGCTCTTCCCAACCAGACCGTCAATTTCAAGGTGAATGGCAAGACAGTGAGTTCCGTCAGGAGCGACGCCACAGGAGTGGCCAGACTGACCTACAGGGTGCCTTTCTTCGCCAGGGGAAAACAGGAGGTCACGGCATCGCTGAGTTCAGGCAAGCTCGTCTCCCGCAACATCATCATCGGGAAGTCAACTTCCGTGGCCGCCATCACACCGGCCAGCGCGACCAGAAGCAAGCCTCTCATCCTCAGGGCAAACCTGAGCGCCAATGAAACCAATGTTCCCTTGGCCAACCGCAGACTCAGTTTTGTGATCAACGGAAAAGTGGTCGGCACGGCAATGACCTCGACCCGGGGAGTCGCCAGCTTCACCTATCAAGTTCCGGCGACATCGCCATTGGCGACCCTCCAACTCGAAGTCCGTTATGCCGGTGACCTCCTGAGCAACGCATCAGTTGGACGTGCGTCGATCACTGTGGTCCGGTAAATCTTAGGTAGGCGAATCGCGATGGGACGCACCCAAGTCTCGGCATGGAAACCATGTCGATCCTCAGCTGCTCGGTCCTGAATCCTGAAAAAAAGACCACGAAATTCGCGAAAATCAGGCAGTTCAGAATCGCTTCGGACTCATCTGTCAGGTGAGTGCGAAGATGGCTAAGACTTCTTCTTCTTCTTTCGTGCTTTTAGTGCCTTTCGTGGTTTTTCATCTTCCATTGAGGTTGATGAGTGGGTTCCTGTCGCGATCCCATATCTTCCACTGCGGGAGATCAAACTTCACTTCATCGAGGGCTTTTCCGACGACTCCGAGGTATCGGTTCATTGCAACCCGACGCCGCGATTGCAGGTGAAAGGACCTTACTTCAGAGTCACTGAAACCTCGTCCTTGGACTCCATCTTCGCGCCATCAAGACCGTGCGAGGCCTTCTCGAAACTCCTGAAGCTTTCCGACAGATCCATGAGCTTCTTGAAGGATGCTGGATCTTTCGTGAGCTTGCTGAAATCCAGGTCGATGAGACTGATAGCCTTGTCACCGGGATAGGTGGCGTCTGTCTTGGCGATGCCGCCTTCCACTTCAAGGGACACCTTGATCTTGATGGTGGATTCGAGCTTGATCAGTTCCGCTTCCTGTTCCGACGCGAGATCGGATTTTGCAGGCTCCGAGGAGTCCTGCTTTTTCTCCTGAGCCTTGGGAAGATGAACGGTCAACTTACCGTCATCATAGGAAAAGGTGGTGCGCTCGCCCTTCTCCATGTCGGGGCCAGGTTTGCCGGTTGGAGTGCTTAGAAATCCCGTAGAAAGCTCCAGCTTGTTGATGTCCTTGAACTTGAAGGTGATGCGACATGCCTGAGGACCCAGCGCTTCGATCTTCTCGAAAGCAACGCCTTCGCCCATGTCGGCAGCCTTCGCTCTCTCGTCGTCGTCGTGGAATCCCAGGCTGTCGACCTCGTTTGGAGTGGTGTTTTCCGCTGCAGGGTCGTTGACGACGACCTTGATCCCGTCGGACGAGTGAATCTCCTGCGTGATCGTGCCGCTGCCGTCCTTGTTCAGGTGAATGACCGTCTCCGACTGGTAGCAGCTCAGCAGGACGAATGTGGAGGCCAGTGCGGACAGATGGAGAAAAAGTCTTTTCATCAATCGGAAGGTTCTACGTTTCGAATTTCAGATTTCGAATTTCGTGCTTTCTCCAAAAAAGGGGGTGACCGCTGTGCCGTTCAAGGCGAGGTGAGCCACGTTCCAAAGAGCCCACTAGGTGGGAGCGTCCGGCGTAGGTGGTCGTCCTGAAAGGCATGACCTGATTGGCCGGAGTAATGCTCCCGAGTATATAGCATAGGTTCGGGCACGCTTGCCAGAGCGAACGAACACAGCAGTCGGCAGCAGAGTAATCGGGCCACGCGGACTGGCAAACGAAAAGACGCAAGTCCCCACAAACAGGGGGCGTTTGGCGATGAGGGTTGACGGCTGAACCCGAATCCGCACGAAGCAGGATCGGGCTTGGCGGATGTCGGATTAGGCTCCATGGTGCGCGCGCCCCCGATGAAGATTCTCAGCTACAGCGACCCTGCCTACGCCTCGTTTGTCAAACGCCTTAACCGCCGGGCCATCCCGGATCCGGCGGTGCGTGATCTCGTCGGGGAAATCATTTCCGAGGTCGCCTCGAAAGGGGATGCCGCGCTGCTGGCTTTCACCAAACGTTTCGATGGAGCCACACTCGGGCAGAAGGAGCTGTTTGTCACGGAAGAGGAGTTCGCCGCTGCGGCCGAGGCGGTGACCCCGGCCACGCGCAAGGCGGTTGCCCGCAGCCTGAAAAACATCACCGCCTTCGCCAAGAAGAGCCTGCGCAAGGACTGGTCGTTCAAGAACGCGGAAGGGGCTGAGGTCGGCGAGCGTTTTGTGCCCTTCGACCGGGTCGGCGTCTATGTTCCGGGAGGCAAGGCCCCGCTGGTTTCCACCGCGCTGATGACAGCCGGATTCGCCAAGGCCGCCGGGGTTCCTCAGATTCTCGGAGCCACACCTTGCGGACCGGATGGAAAGGTGAATCCCTCGTTGCTCTATGCTCTCAGACAGGCAGGGGCCACGGAGGTCATCAAGGTCGGCGGCGCACAGGCGATCGCCGCCATGGCCCTCGGCACGAAGTCGATCCAGCCGGTCGATCTGATCGTCGGCCCGGGCAATCGTTTCGTCGTGGAGGCCAAGCGCCAGCTGGTCGGTGCCGTGGCGATCGACCTCCTCCCCGGGCCCAGCGAGGTGCTGATCCTGGCGGACAAGACCGGAAACCCGGACTTCATCGCGGCCGATCTCCTGGCGCAGGCCGAGCACGGTGGCGACAGTGTGGTGGGCTTTCTCACGGACTCGAAGGCGCTGCTTGGAAAGGTCATCAAGGCCGTCGAGAAGCAGTTCGCCACGCTTTCCCGCAGCAAGATCATCCAGGATGTGTTGAAATCCGGCACCTTCCTGCTGCACGTGAAATCCTTCGACGAGGCGGTCTCGATCGTGAATGACTTCGCACCGGAGCACCTTTCGCTGATCTGCGCCGATGAAACAAAACGTCTCGCCCAGATCCGCACGGCGGGAGCGATCTATGTCGGCAACGACTCGCCGGTCGCGGTCGGGGATTTCCTCGCCGGCCCGAGCCACACCCTGCCCACCGGTGGCGCGGGCAGGTCCTTCTCAGGACTGCGGGCGGATCATTTCCAGCGCCGCACCAGCATCGTCCGTCTCGACAAGAAGGCGGTCGGAAAGTCTCTCGAAGTGATCGAGGAGTTCGCGCGGATCGAGGGTCTTGATGCCCACGGTCGCTCGGCGGCGATCAGGCTCGAGAGTTCGCCGTGATGGTGATGAAGGTCCCGCCTGACGGCAGGCGACTCAACTCGGCCCGAAGAT
>JAIYDT010000575.1 GCA_027487355.1 Verrucomicrobiaceae bacterium | reverse complement strand
ACTCCCCCCACCGCACTCATCGTCGATGAAGCCATGCTCTTCGCAGCTACCCAGCAATTCCTCGCCAGACGCGGGCTGCGTGTGCCTGAGGATGTTTCCTTGATCTGCACCGATGCAGACTCCTCGTTCGCGTGGTGCAAGCCGTCGATCTCCCACATCCACTGGGAAAGCCGTCCGGTGGTCCGGCGTATCCTGCGCTGGGCCGCCAATGTCGGCAGAGGTCAACTGGATATCCGGCAAACCCTGACCGGAGCAGAATTCATTCGCGGAGGAACCATCGGTCCCGTGGCGAAAAATTGACATGATCCCTGAAGGGCTTCTGGAGATGGATGCTACCTCGCTCCAGAGTCCTTGAACTTTTCCAACTCCGCTGCCTTCCGCCCATCCCAAGCCTTCTTCTCAGCTTCGTATCTCTCCTTGAGTCCGGCCACCGTCGCCTCGGCTTCCTTGATGCGACGCTCGGTGTCCGCCAGTTCGAGTTCCTTCAGATTCCACATGCGCTGGACCCGCGCGGACTCGGCTGCTGGCTTGCCCGGCTGCATTGGGGGCAGCAGTGGAGTCTCCTCCATGGCCCAATCGTCGTTGCGCTGCGCAGGCAGGATGACCTGTCGGCTGTTGGCGATGTTGGCCAACGGATTCCGCGCCCAAGCGTATCGATAGAACTCGGGCTCGGGAACCAGGGGGCTGCTGAGCACCAGCACGTTCTTGACCTCCTTGGGCTTGTTGTCCCTACCGGTTTCAGTGAGCCATTCGACGATTGCTGGAAAGAACCTGCGATCCTTTCCAGCGATGGCGAATCCATTCATTCGATCCTCGCTTTCATCCTTCATCCGCACCTCGGCGTTCAAGGTGATATGAAGAGCATGATCGACCTTTCGAACCTCTTGAATCGTGGGAGGTAGCCAGAACTCGTCAGGGTTCGATCCCTTGAACGCGCCGTATTGAGTCGCGAGAGCCCATTTGGCCGCACGTTCGCCGACCGGAATCTTGATCTGTGGATGATAGAAGCTCTTGCGCAGATCGAAGCTGCTGCCGAAGCCGATGTTCCGATCGCCCGCCTTCCGGAGATCCAGGAATGTCTTGTATTGGGCCTCCCGAATGAAGGGCCCCGCATCGTACATCGGTCTCAGGAAATTGTTCCAGGTCTGGGGATCTCCAGCCGTGCAGAGGGAAAGGATGCAGAACGGCATGACCGGATCGTCGAACGTGCCACGCCACGCGGTGATCATCTTTCCGAACACCTGGTAATACATCTTCGCTCCTGCGGTTCCGTTGAAGCAGTTGTTGAATCCTTGATGGAAGATTGCACCCTTGATCGATAAGCCCGCGAGCGGTCGGATCACTCCCGCGTAGCAGCGCCCCGGACGATTCATGTCAGCCACCGGCCCAGGCCTGAGATCCGATGGAACCGGCTGGCCGGTCGGCTTCTTCTTCTCGTTTTCCTGATGCCGGGCGATCCTAGCCTGAAGATCCGCCTTCGGATCGTAGGCGGCGATCTTGTCCTTCCATTCCTTGAGAAGATCGCGCGTCTCTTTTCCATCGACCAATTGCAGCACCTCCTCGGGGGTCCAGGTCTCGACAGTCGTGCCGCCGACCGATGCGTCGATCAGGCCGATCGGAACCCTCGTGGCCATCTGCAGCCTGCGACCAAACACATATCCGATGGCGGAGAACTCCTTGACCGTCTCAGGCGTGCAGGTCTCCCAGTTTCCTTTGCGAAAATGTTGGCCGAACCAATCACTCCACTCGTAAAGCCGTTCAAAGCTGTGCACTGAATCGAAGCCCTTGCCGGCTGGCAAGGTCAGCAACCGGATCTCCGGAAAGTTGGCGGATGCAGCTTCGAGTTCGCCGTCATCCACCTTGGTGATGGGAAACTCCATGTTGCTCTGGCCGCCGAGCACCCACACATCGCCGACCAGGATGTTCCCGAGGACCAGCTCTGCGGACCGTCCCTTGATGCTCATCGTCTGCGCGACGGCGTTTGCCGTCATCGGCTTCAACGTGACCTGCCAAGACCGATCAGCGGCAGCAGTTGCATTGGCCTGCTGCCCGCCAAACGAAACGGTGACGGATTCACCTGCTGCCGCCCAACCCCAGATCTGCACGGGCTTGTCGCGTTGCAGAACCATGTTGGATTGAAAGGCGTTGCTCACACAGAGTCCGTCGCCGATCGCAGGGACCTCGATCACATCCTCTTTCGGCAGCCCCTTGGGCACCTCGGCTACAACGGAGCCGAGGCAGGCAAACGCAGCCACAACCACTGCGGAGCCTCGCCGAAGCAACCGGGATTCCTTCCCAAAGATCATCGAGAAAGTGGCTGCAGAAAAGGAGATCTCACGCATGGGAAAGTGACGTTGCTGGCCAGGTTACTTCTTGATCAGGTCCGCCATGGCCCAGCCGAGGGCGTTGCCGACCTCCATGTAGGTGCCGGCATTCTTGAAGTAGTGGTAGTCCTGCTTGGGATTCGGCGAGTCTTCCGGCGAAGGCCAGAGATCGCGGATGTCCACGCATTTCACGCTGCCTGCAAACTCCGGATGCTTCTTCGAATCCCCGACCGCGAGCTGCGCTTCTGCGATCTGCAGACCAAAGCTGGCGCGACCCGGATTTCCACATCCCGTGGCGAGGACGAATGGAGCCTTTGGCGCGTCGTAGTCCTTGCGGAGCGACTTGATCAGGTTGACCAGATTCAACTCATAGCGGCCCGCATGGGCGGCGTTCTGGTCCTTGTGACCCTGCCACCAGACAAATCCTGCGATCTCGTATTTCGTCGCACCGGGGTAGTACTTGCCGATGTCATTCAGGATGGCTTTGGCGTTGGTCATGTCGTCGTCATACTGCTTTCCGGCATACCACGGGACTTCCTTCTTCGGTTGGCCCTCGATCCACGAGTCGGGCGTGTCCTTGTAGCCGGCATAGGTCTTTCCATCGACCACGAACCGCTCGCTGCCCGGAGGAAGCAGGTCCCAACCGAGGCTGCGGTTGCCGATGCAGCTCTTGAGAAGGAGAACAGGCTCATCGAACTTCTGGCCCATGATGTACCCGAACTGGACCTCAGGCCCGACGGTCTTTCCTTTGACCGTGAGGAACTCGTCGTGCATGACCTGCATTCCTCCTCTTCCCTGCATCACCTGGACATAGCGGACATCGTTTCTGGAAGTCCATGCACCCGCATCGTCGGTCAGATGGGGATACTTCTTGTCAGTCTTCGTCAGGCATTCGAGGGTTCCTTTTTTCTCCACCGGAGAAACATCCCCCATCCCGAACATGTTCGACTGCCCCATCATGATGAAAACCTTGACCGGCTTCGTCATGTCGGCGGGCTTGGAGTCGGGGCGTGGAAGCTGGTGCTTCGGATCGGTATCGAACTTCTGTTCTGCTGACAAACTTGTGAGTCCAGCCGCCGTGGCGGCGAGCATGAACAAGGCTCTCGATAGGGTTCGGGTCTTCATGGATCTGGTGGTTTGGATTTTTCGATGAGGTGAGGTGAGATTGGAAATCGAGGCCGAGCGTCAGTTCGCGGGTCGCAGGGTGAACTGCTTCACGGTCACGCCGGAGTTCGGGGCCTTTCGCGAAAAGCGGAGAACATTCCTGCCCTTGATCAGTTCGATCTCGAGAGGCTTGGTGTCCTCCCACTTGCCGAGGGTGTAGGGGATGGGAATTTCGAGCGGAGTCTTGAGGCCGTCCGAGGTGAGGGAAAACTGCTGGTCCTTGTGGATGCTGACCACCTGCGCGGTGAGGAGGTATCTTCCAGCGGTCGGGGCCTCGACGACATACTCGAAGACCTCCCCTTCCCTGACGTGCAGCTGCATGCCACCGGAGAAACTCTTCATAAACTGAATGTTCGCGGTGTTGTTGACCGGCTTGCTGCATGCGGCGGCCGGGATCGTGATGACGCCATCACGCCCGACGCTGATCTTCCGTTCCTCCGGCCGGATCTCCGCCTTCATCACGACCTCGGCCTTCGAGGAAACATTCGACTCGGCCAGCTCCTCGCCTGCGAGCGCGACCTCGCGTGGCTTCGCGGTGGCGACGATCGACCTCTTTTGATTCAGCGCGATGACATTCCACAAGCCACCGATGCCGGAGCGCCTGCCGTCGGTCTTCTTCTCGCCAAGGGCATCGCCGATCCACTGCGCACGTAGTACTTTCGCGTAGTCCGCCGGATGCTCGCGCGCCTGGGACTCCAGCAGGAAATCCTCGCCGCCGCGATCCTCCCACCAGTTGGTCCGCCAATGGGCACCGAAGTTGATCGTCCAGCCTTCGGGGGTCCAGTGGCTGAGCGCGGCGTGGCCCTTCTGCTTCACCCCCCAGACCGGGATGCCGAAACAACGCAGGGCAAAGCGGCCAAACCAGGCCCGAGGCCCGCACTTGCCGCCGCCGTTGACGAGTTGCTGCATCTTTGTCGTCGGGGCATCGGGCTCCCAGACGGGGTCCTTGTAGGGCACGTCGGTGCGGACGATCTTCGAGTAGCGCCATTTGTAGTCCGGTTCGAAAACGATGTCCGGACGATAGTTCCTCAACATCTCCCGGCCCCAGACCAGTTCCTCGTCAGTCTCGGGCGCGTTGGTGATCATGCGGCATTCCCAGACCGTCATGTCCTTGAAGGCGGGATCAAGCTCACCGTTGAGAAAGGCCTTCTCGTAGTTCAGGTAGCGCTTGATAGGATCGATGGGAGTCGTGCCGCCTTCGGCCTCGGTCGATTTGACTTCCGCCAGCTCGAGGCTGGTTCCGAGCGCGAGCCGACCCAGGATGCCGCTTCCGGCACGTTGGCTGGCCTTTTGGATGCCTGTGTAAATCTGCATCGCGCGACCGTAGTTCCCGCTCTTTGCACCCCCGGCCTCCAGCATCCGCAACATCAAGCCGTCATCCGCCAAAAGCTTGTCGACGAGTTCCTGCTGCTTCTTTCCCTGCTGGGCGAATTCCGCGAGGCCTCGTGGCGTGGCGTTGGCCAGGACCGCGCAACGGACCAGCTTCTTGTCGAGACGATCACTTGCGAGAACCCCCGCTGCCTCGCCCAGCACCGGAGTTGCGGCTGTTAGAGTGAGCTGCTGGGCCTTGGCCAACCCGGCGATCGGATCCTTCTCCAGCTTCGCCGCTTCCTCGTCCGCGTAGGCCTTGAGCATCGCGGAACCCTTGCCTGCATCGATCATCGGCAGTGATCCGGCGATCTCGACCTGCAGCGACTTCAGCATTTCGGAGTATTTCTGAAAAAAACGCTCCCCGGCAGGATTTGTGATTCCAGCAACTCCGGGCTTCTTCACCTCCGCCGCACCCTCGACGGGGAAAAGAACCACCGCCGCCAACAGGGTGGTCAGGGCGTGCCGTTTCAACGGACCTTTGATCTCATTGGATGTCATCTTGATGGGATTCCGATTCGATTGGGAACGAAGCGTCGGCGAGCAAAAAAGCCGTGCGGCAAATACCGTAGAACCCGAAGGATCATTTCAGGCCGATTCCGTCATTCGAACGCCGTTTTGCGTCACCAATCCGCCAGCTTCCCCGACCGCCCAAATCGCCACGTTCAGTCCTTCTTTTTTCCCGCGCCCTGACGTTTCGGCTGATCAGCCAAGGTCTGCTTGGAAAGTGTGGAAAAGTCATCGGTTTGCTTCTGCCACATGGCTTCGAGCTCCTTCACCTTTTCGGGCATTTTGGCCGACAGGTCATGTTGCTCGGCTCGATCGACTTTCAGGTCGTAAAGCTCCCAGGCCTTGCCCTTGTCGGCGACCAGTTTCCAGTCACCTGCACGAAGCGCTCGATTCCCTTCATGCAACCACCACAGGCTGCTCCTCGAAATCGTGATGTCCTTCTCGAAAGCGGGCAGAAGATTCTTTCCGGGCGCGGGAGGAATTGGCTCGCCTTCCCATTGCGTGGGCTTCTCGACGCCGGCAGCGGCCAGCACCGTGGGCACGATGTCGATCAAATGCGCAGGCGTCTGACGCAGCTCGTTCTTCGCCTGAATTCCGGCCGGCCAGTGAACGATGAGCGGCGACGCGCATCCGCCTTCATATTCCCAGCTCTTGTGGCGGCGGAAAGGCGTGTTGCAGGCACTGGAGAAGCCCGGTCCGAGACAAAGATAGGTCGCCGCACTTCCCGGAGCCGCCTTGGGATCGTGACCTCCGTCGCGCACCATCATCTCGGCGCTGGCACCGTTGTCGGACGCGAAAAAAATGAGCGTATTGTCATAGGCACCCATGGCCTTGAGCTGCTCGACCACCCGACCGACCTCGCGATCCATTCGATCCACCATGGCGGCGTGGATCGCCATTTTCGTGGCCTGGAAGCGACGTTGCTCGTCGTTCAATTCCGTCCACGGCAGCGGACGATTGATTTCCCCGGGGCCGAACTTCTCCAGCACCTGAGGGAAAGCATAGGGAGGCCCCACCTCGCGCTCCAGTGGAGACAGCGTGGTGCGCACCAGCCCCATAGCGGTCTGTCGCTTGAAGCGGGCCTCGCGCATCGCGTCCCAGCCACCCAGATACTTTTCCTGATACTTCGCAATGTCCTGCGGCAGGGCATGCAGCGGAAAGTGCGGAGCCAGGAAGGCGATGTATTGGAAAAACGGAGCATCGGCATGATTCGTCGCGTGATCCTTCAGGCAGTCGACGGCGTGGTTGGCGATCGCGATGGTGGAGTAATAGCCGCTTTCATCCGCCGGTGCCTTCACCGGGACATCGTCGAGCAGACTTCCCGCTGCGGTGAAGAAGTTGCCTGGATTGATCTGATTGAGCGAGCGGTCGAAGCCCCCTGCCAGAACCTTGCCGTCGATGTGCCACTTGCCACTGTGATAGCTCCGGTAACCGGCAGGCTTCAGCAGGTCAGGCAACAGTCGCGCCCACTTCTGTCGCACTCCCTGGACCCCTCCATGAATCCCAGGCAAGGCATCGCGATGGATCTGCTGCGCATAGTAGCCGGTGAGCAATGACCCGCGGGTGGGCCAACATCTCGCGGTGTTGTAGAACTGGGTGAAACGCAGGCCATCCTTTGCGAGAGTATCCAGGTTCGGCGTGGCGATTTCCCCACCGTAGCAGCCAGCATCCGACCAGCCAAGGTCATCGGCCAGAATGAACACGACGTTCGGTCGAGCGGCCGCAGTCAATGGATCGATGCAGGCCAGCATCGCGGAAAGAATCGCAAGGAGGGATCTCATGGGTTTGATCAGAGTAATGAACCCAGACAGCAAGTGATCGATCCTACAATTCAATTCAAACGCCATTCCCCGCCATCCCTGCTCCATTTTGCGACGAGCCTTTCCTGGATGCGGATCCCTCCTTGTATCCATCGAATCATTCCAACAGCCTTTCTCCACCGATGGATGTCTCCCACATTCCCGTCGTCCCCGTCACTTCGGCATGAAGCGAAACAAGAACAGGAAAACCCGACGCGTCGCCATCTCCTTGGACCTGAAATGGGGATACAAGCGGCACCTGGAAGTCTATGCTGGATGTCAGAAATACGCGGATGAGGTCGGATGGGATTGCTCGATCAGCCCTGCGGCAGACCGGATGTTGACGAGGGGCGCGGGGAAGGCTCCCTATGACGGGGTGATAGCCCGGGCCAGCAGCAGCCTTGCACGGGCAGCACGCGACGCCGGTGTGCCGATCGTCAATGTTTGGATGAACTCTCCGGAACAGGATCTTCCCAGCGTGTTTGTGGACTTCGAAGCCTCCGGCGTGATGGCGGCCGAGCATTTGCTGGCGCGTGGCTTCAGAAGTTTCGGCTATCTGGGGTTTCTTCGTGACCTTGACTCGAGCCAGCAGCTTCGCGGGTTCCGAAGGGTGATCCGGGGATCCAGTTTTTCATGCACCTCCCACCGCGTCGCGCGAAACTGCGCCGACGGTCAGGCCGAGCTGTGGGAGGACTTCGTGAAGGGACTTGAGGAGTGGATCGACGGCTGGGAACTCCCCATCGGCATCTTTGTCGCACAAGACATGTTCTGCCGTCTGCTGATCGATGTCTGTCGCGCAAAAGGCCTGCACGTTTCGCAGGATGTTGCCATCGTCGGCACCCACAATGAATCCGAAATCTGCAAGGCCCCTGCCCCCAGCCTGACGAGCATCGATCTGGGATTCGGCCAGGTCGGCTATCGGGCCGCTGCGATGCTCGACCGTCTGATGTCCGGTGGAAAGCCCCCCACCCGCCCCGAACTCGTGCAACCAGCGGAACTCATCCCCCGACAGTCCACCGATGTCTATGCATCGATGGATCCACTGGTCGCCCGCGCCATGCGCTTCATTGCGGAAAATGGCCACCGCCGGATCCAGGTAAGCCATGTAGCCGCCGCCGTGGCCACCACTCGAAGGACCCTCGAAAGACGATTCAATGAATCGACGGGCATGACGATCGCGGGAGAGATCACCCGCCTGCGACTGCAACGCGCCAAGCGACGGATGGTGGAAACCGATGCCTCGATGAAGGATGTGGCCATCGAAGCCGGATTCCGCTCCGCCGATCATTTCGGCAAGGTCTTCACCCGGATCGAAGGCATGACCCCTTCCAGTTACCGCGAAGAGCATCAGCAGGCTTTCCCGGAGCAGGCATGAAAGCGGTCGGGTCGGGATTGGTTTGCAATTCTGACGAAGCCTGCGCGCAGTCGACGTAAGACAGACCGCTTTCAAGGAATCTCCATCCAACCCGACGACCCATGCTTCCCAGCATCTTCAACGACGTGATCGGTCCCGTGATGCGCGGACCGTCGAGTTCCCATTGTGCCGCCGCGCTCAGGATCGGCCGACTCGCGCGCGACCTCATGAGTTCGGATTTCCAGGAGGTGCTGGTGGAGTTCGATCGCAATGGTTCACTGCCCACCACCCACGACACCCAAGGCTCCGACATGGGACTCTGCGGCGGACTGATGGGATGGGAAGCCACCGATCCCCTGCTGCCGCAGTCCCTCGGCATCCTTCGCGACTCCGGAGTGCGGATTTCAATGGTTACCGTCGACGCCGGTGATCCACATCCCAACACCTATCGGCTCACCCTCAGGGGCGACACCGAGGTCCATACGCTCCGTGCCATCTCGACCGGCGGAGGGATGATCGAGGTGATCGACGTCGATGGCTTTTCCCTTTCGATCGGCGGGGACTACTTTGAAACGCTGCTGTGGGTCGAGGGTGACGGTGAAGAAATCGTCTCGGCCCTTTCAGCTAAGTTCGGGGCGGATGCGATCCTCATTCACCAATCTTCAGGCCGGACGCTGATCGAAATCAAAGGCCAGTCGTTCGTGGGCGACGAGCTGTTAGAGGGCCTGCCCGGTATCCTTCGGGTCAAACGTCTCGCGCCCGTCCTGCCAGTGCTGTCATCCAGGAACTCGTCCGTTCCCTTCGGCTCCTGTTTGGAAATGCTCACTCACGATGGCGGTCGCGGCACTCCCCTGTGGCAGTTGGCGGTTTCCTATGAATCCGCACGAGGCGGGATTCCAGCGGAAGAGGTCATCGAGAAAATGATCGGAATCGTGAGGATCCTGCGAGCTTCGATCGCCGAGGGAATCGCGGGAACCTCCTACGACGACCGCGTGCTCGGCCATCAGTGCGGCGCATTCAACGACTTGATGAAAGCCGGGAGACTTCTCGACGGCGGTGCGCTCAACCGGATCGTCCTTTACGTCAGTGCGCTGATGGAAGTGAAAAGCTCGATGGGCGTGATCGTCGCCGCGCCCACCGCCGGAGCCTGCGCAGCCTTGCCCGGCGCGGTGATCGCCATGGCCGAATGCCTGAATCTGGATGAAACGGAAATGGCCAAGGCCATGCTCGCCAGCGGTCTCATCGGAGTGTTCATCGCCACGCGTTGGACCTTCGCGGCGGAGGTCGGTGGCTGCCAGGCCGAGGGAGGTTCCGCCGCCTGCATGGCCGCGGCCGCGCTGGTGACACTGGGTGGTGGATCGCTCTCCCAATGCGTGGCCGCGTCCTCGATGGCGATGCAGAACATGATTGGACTGATCTGCGATCCGGTGGCGAACCGCGTCGAGGTGCCCTGCCTTGGAAAGAACGTGATGGCGGCCAGCAACGCGCTATCGTGCGCGAACATGGCCCTCGCCGGCTACGATCCGGTCATTCCGCTGGATGAGGTCATCGACGTCGCGGCGAAGGTCTCGACCCAGATGCCACGCGAGCTGCGCTGCACCAATCTCGGCGGCCTTTCCATTTCCCCCACCGCGATCGCCCTCGAGGAAAAGCTCGCCTCCAAGCGCGCCGCCTCCTGCGGCAGTGGCTGCCACTGCGGCGGTTGAGGAGACGGTTGCAAGATTCCCGGCAGGGCTGTGTGAGAAGCAGGGAATCAATTGAAAACTCAGGAAATGAACCACAATCGGAGCGCAGCGGACATGGAAGAACTCGCACATTCAATCCATCGTCAAAGGAACAGGATCAACGCGGATGAAAGAAAAGATTCACCTCCAAGGAGCGACCTGTTCTTGAGATCTGTTTCAAATTCTTGATCCGTGTCCATCCTGTTGATCCGTGGTTCAAACGCCTCTCCGGAACACTTCAGATAGCCTCTAACAACCCACCACCATGAAAGCCACTGGTCTCCTGATCCTACTCTCCGCCTCCCTCGCCACCGCTGCTCCGGGCGATCCACAACGTGTGTGGACCTCCGCCAAGACGGCCATCGCCGAGGATCCGGATT
Source organism: Verrucomicrobiaceae bacterium (assembly GCA_027487355.1). Classification (GTDB taxonomy): domain Bacteria; phylum Verrucomicrobiota; class Verrucomicrobiia; order Verrucomicrobiales; family Akkermansiaceae; genus Luteolibacter. Next base: position 5,580 of record JAIYDT010000575.1, on the reverse strand, counting down.
TTTCCATCCAGGGTGAATACGGAACCGACAAGCCCGGAGCCGCCGTGGGCGTGCAGGTCGTGGCGCTGGGAAAAGGCAATTTCGATGCCTGGGTTCTGGAGGGAGGACTTCCCGGTTGTGGCTGGACCCGCGAGAAGAGCCGCCTTCAAATCAAGGGAACCCGTGGCGACAAGGGCGTCACGTTTTCCTCCGACAAGGACAAGACCACCGGAACCATCGATGCCTCCGGATTTCATCTCACAATGGCGGACGGCAGCACCCACAACCTGCCCCGCATCGAGCGCAGCAGCCCCACCCTGGGAGCCAAACCACCTGCGGGTGCGGTGGTGCTTTTCGACGGCAGCAACACCGATCAATGGGAGAACGGCAAGATCGAGAACGGACTGCTCGCGGCGACCAACTGCACCAGCGTCCCGAAGTTCCGCGACTTCACCGCACATGTCGAGTTCATCACCCCCTACAAGCCCGACGCCAGGGGCCAGGATCGCGGCAACAGCGGGATCTACTATGGAGGCCGTTGGGAAACCCAGGTCCTCGATTCATTCGGACTCAAGGGCGAGCAGAACGAGACCGGCGGCATCTACTCGATCGCCACGCCCAAGCTCAACCTGTGCCTGCCTCCGCTGGTGTGGCAGACCTATGACGCCGAGTTCACGGCGGCGAAGTTCGATTCGGAAGGAAAGCAAACCGCCTGGCCGCGAATCACGGTCAGGCTCAACGGTGTCGTCGTTCAGGACAACCAGGAGCTGTTCAGAACCAACACCACCTCGTCCCCCATCAGCGGGCCACTCAAGAACGAAGGCGGTCCGATCTTCCTTCAAAACCACGGCAATCCCGTGTTTTACAGGAACATCTGGGTGCTGCCGAAGTGAGCGTCGTCAGTTCGTCTTTCCGGCGGGATCCATCCGTTTGCGCAGCGCCTGATCCGGTCCACCTCCGAACTGCTTCCAGTAGAGTTCCTTCATCGGATTGATCTTCGGCCCCACCGCATCCTCATTGACCAGCAGGGGCTTCACTTCCGACCACCAGCTCTCGTAGGCCTTGCGGAGATCCGCGACGACCTCCGGGTGCTCCGCGATGACATTGCGGGTCTCGCCGGGATCACTTGTTAGATCGTAGAGTTCCTTGTTCGCCACCAGGGTGAACCTTGAGTTCTGGATCGCGCAATTGGTGTATTTCCACTCCTCCGCCCTGCCCTTCGGCCAGCGTCCGACGTGATGGACCAGCGTCCGATCCGGCCACTCCGCCTTTGGGCTCTTCAAGATGGAAACGAGGCTGCGGCCCTCCACTTGGTTTCTCACCTCGACGGACAAGCTCGCCCCGGTGATCTCCGCAAGCGTCGGGAAGAGATCGAGATGCGCACTCAGGCCCTTGCTCTCGGTTCCAGCAGGAACCCCTCCCGCAGGCCAACGGACGATGCAGGGCACGCGCGTTCCTCCTTGATAAGGGGTTCCCTTTCCGGCCCGCATTCCGGCGTTGAAGATCCTGGTTCCGACGGTGCCTCCATTGTCGGAACCAAGGTAGATCACCAGGGTGTTGTCCTCGATGCCCCAGTCCTTGAGCTTGGCGAGCAGCTTGCCGAAGTTGGTGTCGATGTTCTCGATCATGCCAAGGAACTTCGCGGCCTCCTGATTCACGCCGGGCATGCCCAGATAATGCTCATAACAACTCTTGGGCACCACCAGCGGCGCATGGGCGGCATTGAGCGGGATGTAGGCGAAGAAGGGCTGCTTCGACGCACGTTTCGCGTTCATCCAGTCGATCGCCTGCGTGAAGAAAAGATCGGTGCAATAGCCCTGGGTCTTCTCGAACCTGCCATTGTGCCACAGCGCCGGATCGATGTTGGTGTTGCCGGGCGCGTCACCGCAGGATCCGGGAAAGGTTTGTCCGATGCCTCCACCGCCGTGGATGTAAACCTCATCAAAGCCCCGGTTCTCGGGTCGATACGCTTCCTCATCGCCGAGATGCCATTTGCCGAAAATGCCCGTGGTGTAGCCCACCGTCTTGAGCATCTGCGGCAAGGTGAAGGTCTTCAGACCCATCCGCTCGCGTTCGAGGATGGTGTGGGTCACCCCATTCTTGAACTCATGTCGTCCACTCATCAGCGCGGAACGGCAGGGCGAGCAGGTCGGACTGGTGTGAAACTGGCTGAGAAGCAGGCCCTGTTTCCTGAACTCATCCACCGCAGGAGTCTTGATCACGGGATTGCCAAGACAGGCATAGTCGCCATATCCGACGTCATCCGGCATCACCAGAATGATGTTGGGCTTCGCGGAATCCGCTGAAGCCACACCGGTCATGATGAGGCCGAGCAGGCAATGGAGGAGAAGTTTCACAATGGAGTCCTTGGGTATCATCAAAGATCAGTCCAATCGCGGAGCAGAGTGCCCCTGCTCGCGGATCTTCTTGAGCAGGGCCTGGAGCTCGGTGACCTTTTCGGGAAACTTCGACGCGAGGTTGCTGCGCTGCGCGATGTCTTTCTTGAGGTTGTAGAGTTCAACCGGTTGGCCATCGTCCGGACCCTGTCCGTGCTTCTCATTCCATTTCGGCGGGGCCACCTGGCCATATCCTGATCGCGCATCCACCAGCAGCCAGTCGCCACTACGGATGGCGTAGTCTTTCGCGTTGGTGTTGTGAACCATCATCGTGCGCGGCGAGGACTTCGCCTCTCCCTTGAGCCACGGCAGGAAATCGAATGAATCCTCCGCGGCATCCTTCGGCAGGGAGAAGCCCACCAGGTTCGCGAAGGTGGCCATCAGATCGACCTGCGAAATGAGGGCATCGCTGACCACTCCAGGCTTCACCACTCCGGGCCACTTGACGACGAAGGGAACATGATGCCCGCCCTCGTAGATATCACGCTTCAGCCCCCGGAAGGGTGCGGCCGACCAGTGGTCGAACTTCTCGTCCCGAGCATAGGCATAGACTTCCGGTCCGTTGTCGGCGCTGAAGACCACGATCGTGTTCGACTCCAGCCCGCTCTCACGAAGCGCCGCGAGCAACTGCCCACAGGAATCGTCGGTTTGAGCCACATAGTCCCCGAAGGCCCCTGCCTTTGATTTACCATCAAACTCGGCCGTCGGGATGATCGGCGCATGCGGCGATGGCAGCGGGAAATAGAGGAAGAACGGCTGATCCTTTCCCTTGCGCGAGCGGATGAACTCCACGCCCTTCCTGGTGAGCGTCGGCAGCACCTGATAGAAGTCCCAGTCCGATCGCGCGGGCCCCGGCCGGCATTCCCACTCGCCTTCCTTCGGCTTTCCGGGCACGGCGGTCAGGGTGGTGTCCGGCGGCGAGACGAGCCGGTCATTTTCAATCCAGGCATAGGGAGGAAAGTTGATGACGTTGTCACCGAAGTAGGAATCGAAGCCGTGATCCAGAGCCCCGCCACGGAATGGCCGGGTCCAATCGAAGTCCTCGTGCTTGATCGACTTCTTCGGCGTTCCCTCCTTCCTCATCCCATCCCAATCCATGCCAAGATGCCACTTGCCGATGCACGCGGTGGTGTATCCCTGCTGACGGAGCATCCCGGGAAGGGTCAGTTGCCCGGGCTTGAAGACCGTGCCATCGAAGGCTCCGGCGATGCCATGAAAGTCCCGCCAATGATGCCGACCGGTCAGCATCGCATAGCGCGACGGCGTGCAGACTCCCGAGGAGCTGTGGCCATCGGTGAAACGCATGCCTTCCGCGGACAGTCGATCAAGCTGCGGAGTGGGAATCTTCGAGGCCGGATTGTTCGCCCCGAGATCACCGTAGCCCATGTCATCGGCGTAGAGGATGAGGATGTTGGGCTTCGAGCCTGGCGAGGCTGCCTGAATGGCTGGACACGATGCCACCAACAAGCAGGCGAGGAGGAAAGGGATGCGCTTCATGGGTTTTGACATGAGTAGAGACTCAGGCACCCGCCCTGATACGCTGAGACATCCGGAAATCGCTCAAGTCAGATCGGAATTCCCCCTGCTCCGCGTTTCGATGTCGGGCTGGACGCAAGTGACAGCGTAATGGGTCAATCAGTCTCAGCTTCCCCACCTTGTCACCAAGCCGCTTCGTGATGGCCACACCGCCTACGACCAGATCGGGGTTCCATCCGAAGAGCGAGCCGATAGCGACCGTGAGCAGAAACACTCGATTTTCGGGACTGCCCCCCATCATAGAGCCGACAATAGGCCGCTTACTTTCTTATGTTTTGAACAACTCCATCGATGGAAAGTTTTCCGGTCAATGCGTTGTAGTCGAAAGTTTGATGCACCTTCCCCACGTTCCGACCCCACAAGATAAGCGACCCTTGATCCAATCTCATTAGAGCACCGCCAATCAAAATCGTGACTAGTTTTTCGCTTTTCTGAGGAGATTCAGAATCATAATCATTTACGCATGTTCCTACAAATCCAGTGACGCGGAAGTTGATTTCATTGTGCATGTGAGTGATTCTCACCTGACCACTTTCCACGGGCTTCATCGGGGTGTTGCTTGAAGAGATAATCTGCCCATTGCTTTCCTTGCCTCCCAGCAGGCATGTTATAACTCCATTGTTAATCGCGATCTCAATCTTGGGATTTGATTGGGCTTTAGGTGGCGGAATCACATGAATCCTGTCGTTCACGACTAGAACGTTGCCATCGGTCCATAGAAAACAATTGAGGAACGCTTTCCAAAAGTATTGGGATTCCTCGCTTGCTTTGTTTGTCGCAAAAAGACCCTTTTTTCCAGAGCCCTCGGCCAAATACTTCTCTTCTCCTTTCAACTTAATTGAAAGGTTGGATATCATTACCTCTTGGTCTGCATGGAGGCAAGTCAAAAGAAATAGCCAGATTGTACAAATTAGATATTTCATCGCAGGTGATTATAATTTACTATCGCTCAATAAATCCGCCTTATTGCAGCACTTGCTGCAAATCTGCATTCTGGCAGTGAGAAGAACAGCGTTATTGTTTAGACTGTCATCAGCCCAGCCTGGATGCCCAGCAGGCGTAATTTTCTTACTTGTAGAAGGAGCATACCCGTAAGAATTATCTAATGGCTTCTCATCTCTTATTGTTCTGATAGCCGAACCCATGATATCAAATTTCACGCACCTCCCAACAACGTAAGATATAACTTTTACGCTACCTGTTGCGCCATTGTTATTCTGGTACGCAGGATTTCGATCCATCTCTCGATTGATGTCGCCAATTGATACTCCTGCCTCGGAAGCTTCAAGTGAAAGCTCGACATAGGCAACGGCAACGCTAAGTGCACCTTGCTCACTTTCAGGAAGGCCCCTATTCTCAACCTCGATGCCAATTAAAAGAGTTGCTTTTTTTATACATCTCCGTCTTGAGTCGAAACTACTTCCATCTGCAGGACCACTTGTTCGAGAGAAAAGTCTTGCCTTTAGCTTCTCATTTTGAGTCGTAGCTAAAATATCGATGTCTTTTGGTAGTCCTTTTAGTCCATATGCCTGTTCAAGCCCCAAAATATCATAACTGTTAGAAGGTGCATTTCCGATAAACACATACAAATTCATCCCGCCCTTCTCCCCGATTGGATCCCGGCTAGGCCATCTGCCCAACTCCGGATGGTAGTACCTGTATCCGTAGT
>JAIYDT010000600.1 GCA_027487355.1 Verrucomicrobiaceae bacterium | reverse complement strand
GACTCACACTATCGAAGGTCACCGTGACTGTTGTTGATGCGTGTAAGGCGATTGATGAGCAGACAAGTCCGACTGCAATCTTAACGATTGACAAAAAATCCATGAATTTCCGGGGGGGGGGTGGGGGAGATCGGGGGGAGACGGTGGCGACAGCCTGACTCGATAAAACCGAAGCCACGCTGCGCCGGCAGGCTGGTAGTCGTTCATGAAATGTCCCGCAAGAACTTTTTGTGCGGATATCCATCCTGGCAGGGCATCTGTAGGCAGTTCATTTTGAGTAATTCGAAATGCGGAAGCAGCGCGCTTCGCAGGCACAGGCTGCTGGAAACACGATCGGGAAGCACTTCATCAAGCTGACTGAGAGCCGGGCAATCCTGGTCTTCCAACGTGATGTGTGTCGATTCTTCCCAAGTCTGAGGAAGCCCTCTAGCCTTCCCGCCATGTCCGATCTCACCGCGTCCCTCACCGACTTCGTCACCTACGTGACCACCCACCTGACCGGTGACGAGAAGGGCGAGGCGGCGGACTTCCTCGACCACTTCTTCCGCGCCCTGGGCCATGACGGCATCAAGGAAGCCGGAGCCTCCCGTGAAACCCGCCTCGCCAAGAAGGGCGGGGGAAAGGGCAAGAACTTCGCCGACCTCCTCTGGCCAGAGCGCGTCCTGATCGAGATGAAATCACGCGGCAAGAAGCTGGAGCGCCAATACGACCAGATCTTCGATTACTGGACCCACATCGTCCCGCACCGCCCGCCCTACGTCATCCTCTGCAACTTCGACGAGTTCTGGATCTACGACTTCAACCAGCAGCTCTTCGATCCCGTCGATAAGATCCCGCTCGCCGACCTTCCGCAGCGGGCCAGCGCCTTCGCCTTCCTCCTGCCGAAGGCCGGGAAACCGCTCTTCAACAACAACCGCGTCGAAGTCACGCGAAAGGCCGCTGCCAAGCTCGCCGAGCTCTTCAACTCCCTCCGCCAGCGCGGCGAGGAGCAGACCCGCGCCCAGCGCTTCGTCCTCCAGATCCTCGTCACCCTCGTCTCCGAGGACATGCATCTCCTGCCGGATTACATCTTCTCCCGCCTCGTCAACGAGTGCCGGGACGCCGGGGGAAATGCTTACGACCTCCTCGGCGGTCTCTTCCGCCAGATGAACGATGCCACGCCTGCCCGTGGTGGCCGCTATCAGGGCGTGCCGTATTTCAATGGCGGGCTCTTCGCGGAGATCGACCCCATCGAACTCACTCCGGCGGAAATCCTCATCCTGGCTGACGCCGCCGACTTCGACTGGTCCCTCGTGAAGCCGGAAATCTTCGGCACCCTCTTCCAGTCCAGCATGGATGCCGATGAGCGCCACGCCTTCGGAGCCCACTTCACCAGTGAGTTCGACATCCGGAAAGTCGTCGGCCCCACCATCGTCCGCCCGTGGCGGGAGCGGATGGCCGCTGCGTGGGACAAGGTCGGCAAGCTCAAGGAAGTCCTGCGCGACCTCCGCCTCTACCGCGTGCTCGATCCCGCCTGCGGCTCTGGAAATTTCCTCTACGTCGCCTACCGGGAGCTGAAGCGACTGGAACGGGAAATCCTCCTCCGCCTCTCGGAAATCTCCAAGGGCGAGCCCCTGGAAACCGCCGTCTCCATCCACCAGTTTCACGGCCTCGACATCCAGCCCTTCGCCGTCGAGTTGGCGAAGGTCACCCTCATGCTCGCCAAGGAGCAGGAAGTGAAGGAAGCCGCCAAGCTCATGGACAGCGATGGCCTCCTCGTCCTCGAAAAGCCCCTCCCGCTCGACAACCTCGATAAAAATATCCTCTGCGCCGACGCTCTCTTCACCGACTGGCCCAAGGCCGATGCCATTGTGGGGAATCCGCCGTATCTCGGCTCCCGCTACATCGCTCAGGAACTCGGTTACGACTACGCCATGAAAGTGCAGGCCCGTTTCCCCAGCGTGCCAAAGATGGCAGACTTCTGCACCCATTGGTTCCGCCTGGCCCATGATGCCCTGCCAGAGAACGGAAGGGCGGGATTGGTCGCCACAAACTCGATTCGTCAAAATGAAAGCCGGGAAGCCAGTCTGGATTATGTAAGACAGAACGGAGGCACGATCTTTGACGCTGTTTCGAGTCAGAAATGGAGCGGTGAAGCAGCAGTCTCAGTTTCAATCGTGAATTGGACCAAAGGCGAAGTGGAAGGAGTAAAAGCTCTGCATACTCAGGAGGGCGATTCTGAGGATAGCCCATGGAAGATCGAAAAAGTTGACGAGATCAATTCCTCGTTGAGGAATCGGACTGATGTTTCCAGTGCCCAAAAACTGACTGCGAACACCAACCCGAAGTGCTGCTTCCAGGGACAGAATCCGGCAAACGCGGGATTCATGCTCACACCCAAGGAGGCGTCTGAGCTACTCTCGGCACATCCCAATCACAAAGCGGTTCTGTTTCCCTATTTGATTGGCGAGGACATGCTGGGCAAAGGCACACCGTCGCGATGGATTATAGATTTCGCTAAGCGAGACTTGTTTGAAGCGCATGAATTCCCTGCGGCATTTACTCTCCTGAAAGAACGTGTGATGCCTCAGGTTCTCGCCCGCGCTGAACAAGAGCGCCGGGAAACTGGGAAAGACAAAACCCGGTGGACGCGAATGGCAGAACGATGGTGGCAGTTTCGGGACTACCAGCCGGGGACCATGGGCTCTATTGCCAAACTTCATCGCTACATAGCGTGCTCCCGTGTGATGAAGCGTGGGATTTTTGAATTCGTGGATACCAATGTCCATCCGGACGGCAAACTCGTCGTCTTTCCGTTCGCTGATGATTACACTTTTGGTCTTATTCAGTCGGGAATTCATTGGGCTTGGGTGGTCGCGAGAGGTGGCACCCTTGAAACGCGGATCACTTACACCAGCGACACCGTCTTCGACACCTTCCCCTGGCCGCAATCGCCAACCCGCGCGCAGATCGAAGCCGTGGCGAAGGAAGCGGTGGCCTTGCGGCAACTGCGGCGGGAGGTGATGGCGAAGATGGATTGGTCCCTGCGGGATCTCTACCGCACGCTGGAAGAACCCGGCAGCAACCCCTTGCGCGATGCCCAAGCCAAGCTCGATGCCGCCGTCCGCGCCGCCTACGGCATGCCAAAGACCGCCGACATCCTCGCCTTCCTCCTGGACCTGAACCAAACCTGCTCCGCCAAGGAAGCCGCCGGAGAGAAGATCACCCCACCCGGCCTGCCCCTGCCGAATGAGGACCACGCCGCCTTCATCACGGAGGATTGCATCCGCGTTTAGGAGTCGCGACATTCCTGTCGCGACGATGCGTTCGCCAACCTTCCTCTAAAAATACCCAACCACCGCACCCAAAATCGACTTGGATTTTCAGCCTCCAAGGTTCAGAATCCACTCATGCATTTGGCAGTCAATTTCCGGAATTCGAGTTGCCTTTGCTCCCTATTCACCGACTGGTTGGTGTGTAATCTCAAAACCGACCGGTTGTTCAGAAAACCTGTTCGGTTTACATCGAATCCAGACGGATCGATCATGGTCGGCATCTAATATAACACTTACCCCCAAGAGTAATGACATTAGTTGAAGTAGTTAAAACATCTAATGCGATAAAAAAATTCATCGAGGAGGATTTGCTTTCTCACCTGGCTCAGATCAACCTCAGTGCCGCTGCATCTGCGATGGCTGCCGTGAACCACGCCGAGGACAAACGATCGGCCATTTGGTCTGTCATTAACCATCTCGAGGCGACCGAGGCGATCTATTACGCAAAGCTTAATACCTTTCATCGGTTTGAAGCTGCTCAGTGCCTGCTGTATATCAAAGCGCTGAAGGCTGTAGTATACCATAGCCTAGGAGAGGGAAAATTGGTAAAGCGAGAATTTGACTCCAGCCTTGAAGTAGTCGCCAAACAGAATCGTGATGCCTACTTGGGGGGCAATCAGCTAAAGGGCATTTTCTCAAGCTGGAACCCAGCAAATTGGTTTGCGCTTGCCCGACACATTAACTCGGAACCTGGAAAGACCGCTCGTGCATTCAAGCCCGCGTCATTTTGGGAAGAGTTCGGCTACACTGGAAATACCTTCTACCTTGATCCCGGTCCATCACCTGACGGCAACTAAGACCCAAAAGTAATGAACACTCAAACAGCCACAGAAACGGATGCTGCCAAAGGCTCGAATGCCATCTGTCGTGTAATCGAGACCTACTGCTAGCCGTCGACTGATCCGAGATTTTATTAAGATCAAAGAAAGATGCGTTCTGCAATCGCATACAAATATCGCCGTAAGGAGTGGCTGGACTATCGCAGCCGCGTTCTTCATCGACGCAAGTTTATGTGCGAGCGTTGCGGGGCAACGCAGAACCTCCATGTCCATCATCCGGAATATGGCGACGGTCGCAACCCGTGGGAATATCATGTCGATTTTTGCGAACTGCTCTGCCGCGCCTGTCATGCCAGAGAACACGGACTCATTCCACCTGACTCTGGATGGGATCTGCTCTACAGCGACCTTGAAGAGAATTGCCCCAGTCCACCTCTGGAATGTTCAGCCTGCGGCAGAGAGATTACGTGGCATTTTACGATTTATCACCCTGAGTGGGGCGAATGGACGGTAGGCTCTGGCTGTGCGGAACGGCTCGCACTGGGAGCGGAGGCTCAATATCTCTTTAGTCTTCAGCGGCGAACTGATTCCTTTTTACACTCACCAAGGTGGAAGCAGATCGGAAGGACTTTGACCATCAAGCAAGATGGGGAACGATGCATCATCGACATGAATTCAAGCTCAATAACAGTGAAGATTGGCGATCGAATTGGAAAGGAGACCTATTCCACACCAGACGAGGCTAAGCGTAGAATATTCGACGTCCTAGAACACAGGCGACTTAAGAAAATATGATGACAAGTTGCAGACGGCGCCGCCGAGGAAGCGGCTTGAATAGTTCCCCAAAAAACCGAATCCTTGCTAACCATGAGCACCAAGAAAGTCCCTGCAAAGAAAGCTGCCAAAAAAGCGCCTGTAAAGAAGGCGGCGACAAAGGTTCCGGCTAAGAAAGCAGCAGCCAAAAAGGTCGCAAAAAAAATCCCGGCCAAAAAGGTTGCAAAGAAAGCAGCAAAGAAGGTCGCAATCCCAGAGAAGCCAGGAGCGCTTAGGCGTGGGGCCAAACTTCTCGGCGAGGTGGGAAAGAAGGTTCTGAAAAGTCATGGCAAGCAGATTGGAATCTTTGCCTTGGGCGTGGTGGCCGATCGTGCCAAAAAGGGGACGCTGAAGTCCGTGGCAAACTTTGCCAAGAATGCGCTCTCCTGAGGGCTGGGCGCTTTTGAATGGGTCTTGAGGCGTCAGTCTAGCACTCACGAGATCATTAGCACCCGACGTGCCCATGAACCCCAAAGCCAATGCCCCCAAGATCACTCTCCGCCATGGCCGGGTTCGGAAGCGCGGCGAGCACTTGCAGGCGCGGGTGAAAGCGGACGGGCGGTGGCACGTTGTGGCGCGGCTGGCCCCGGCGAAGGCAGACAACCCGGAGGCGGGCGCTTTTGTGGTGCAATACCTGATTGTGCCGCATCACCTTGGAGACTTCGAGCTGGTGAAGCAGGTAGAGGAATCGATCCGCTTTTACCTCATCGAATTGGCTCAACCTTCGCCATGGGCCTATCTGTGCCATCACACGACGACCGTTTCGAACCTTTATGACGGAGAAAGCGGAGGGGCGTATTGGACACTCATCCGGGCCACGCCACCACTGCCAGTGGGTGAATGCGCCTTGCCGCCGGACCCGCACTTCGGCACGGATGAGGAAATGCTGGCCTGGTGTGAACGGGAGATGATCACGCCCGTGAAGGACTCAGAGGGGAATTGGGATTGGATGCAGGCCTGGGCGGATCATGAGGCCCGTTCTGACGGCACAGAGGACTGAGTTCGGGATGGAATGTCGCGGCTCCATTATGTCGGAGTCGCGACATTCCTGTCGCGACAAGTCGGGGAGTTGTTGCGACAGGAATGTCGCAACTCCAGTTGGGCGTTTTCTGAGGGTAACTTCGATCCATCGCCGGAGCTCCCAGGCGAGTGTGGGGACTCCGGCACTCCGGGGATACCAGAGCGGCGGAACCTTTCCGCCGCTCTGGCAGGAGCGCTTCACGGAACGGTGATCACCACCGCGTTGCCGGGCTGGCTTTCGCCGCCGGAGGGGTTTCGGGCGGTGACGGTGACGGTCAGGGTGCCGGAGGGCAGACCGCTGAGGGTGGTCTCACTTTCGGAGACAATCCGCTCGGCGACGGTGTCACCGGCGGCGTTCCTCACGGCGACCCGGTAGGTCTCGGCGCGGCGGGAGTCGTCCCAATCGGCGAAATAGAGGCCATTGGCCCCGGCGGTGACGACGAGGTTCTCGGGGACTTCCGGGGTCTCGGGGTCGGCTGGGCGCTCGAATCCGAAGCTGTACCAGCGCTCGTCCTCGTCGCTGATCAAACGGGCCAGCTCTTCGCGGAGACCGGAAAGCCGGGCTCGTCCGGCCTCGATGCCTTCGTCGAAGTTCTTCTTGGCGATTCCGGCGGAGGTGTTCGAGTTGTTGCTGGAGGTCGTGGCGTTGGAGATCGCCTGGGCAGCGGCTTCGCAAGCGGCGGCGGTGGCGCTGATGCCGGGGCCGAGGTCGCTTTTCTCATGCGTCGGATTGGCCGTGAAGTAGGCGCGGAGTTGTTGCAGCAGAGTCAGGGGATTCTCCGGAATGGCGAGGGAGCCGGAGGTGAATCCGGCGGTTTGCCAGTTGCTGTTCCACTGACTGCCGAGACGTGGTTTCAACACTCCGACACTGGCGGAAGCGATGGCTTTCCCCTTGGTGCGGGCTTGTTGAGCGGCTGCGGTCGCTGCCGTCTTGGCGGTCTTCGCCGAGTTCCAGCGATCCTTCAATCCGGGCGAGCCGGGGGATCCTGTGAGGGCGACGAGGTCCGCGCGAATGGCGGCGGCGGTGTTCTGTTTCAATCCGAGGGCCACGCCGAGGGCATCTGCGCCATCGGCGGCCTCTTCGAGGTGGAGGACCAGCGGATCGTAACTGCGTGGAGTTTG
>JAIYDT010000084.1 GCA_027487355.1 Verrucomicrobiaceae bacterium | reverse complement strand
TGGGGCCCGTCGGTGAACTCGGTCTCCAGCGCTTCCTATGCCACCGGCGATCCCACTGGAAAGGCCTACCTCGAATCCACCATCAACAACGTCCCCTTCCGCGGCTACCCGGAGCACAACTCGACGCAGTACCTCGTTTACACCGTCGGCCCGATGATGACGCTCGCCGACTTCGCCCCCGATCCGGTCTTCAAAAACAAGGCCCGCATGGCCCTCGACTGGGCGATGGCCGAGGCCGCCTCTGCCATGCAGAACGGCCGCTGGGTCACCCCCGTCACCCGCGGCCGCGTCGCCGATACCCAGGATGGCTACAGCAACACCGGCTTCGCCTGGTGGCTGCTCTACGGCGGACCCTTGCCCGGCGACATGCTCGATTCGTCGAACGCCACCGTCCTCACCTCCCCCACGTTCACCGGCCTGCTGCCCGAGCTCACCCGCGCCGCCACCGAGCGCACGCAAAGCTACACCCGCCGCACCTTCGCCACACGGAGCGCCGGCCCGCAGCTCGCTTGTTTCAAGCAAGCGTGGATGACCCCGACCTACGCTCTAACAAGCCAGGTCGAAGGCACCGTCAGCGGCTTCAATCCCGATGGCAGCATCATCCTCTCCAACCTCAACACCACCGCCATCCAGGACGGCTATCAGGGCCAGCGCTGGTCGCTCAACTGGGACGACGCGCCTTCCGCCGAGTCCTCGCTCTACCTCGCCACGCCCACCACCTACAGCGGCACCACCAGCGGCATCTCCATCTACGAGGACACCCTCCAGCACGAGGACACCATGCTCGCCGTTTACAACATCCCCGCCACCGGCGGCACCGGCGGGAACAACGGCGACTGGCCGAACCAGTGGATCCAGGGCCGCATCCCCGGCGGCGACCTCGCGCGCATCGACGAGGCCGCCACCACCGGCCGCCTCTTCCTCCACTACAAGGGACTGCTCGTTTCGATCTATCTCAGCAAGCCCTTCACCTGGTCGAGCAGCCCCAACATCCCCTGCACCAAAGTCGGCCTCGCCATCGAAACCGCGCCGCAGTCCGAGTATCCGCAAGCCACCGCCGCCGACCGCCTCGCCGCCTTCCGCGCCGACGTGGTTTCCAACACCCCCGACATCACCAACATCACCGCAGCTTCGCCCCGCTTGATCTACACCAACCGCCACGGCCGGGTGCTCGATCTCACCTACGGTCTCGCCGGGAAAATCGACGGCATCACCGTGGACTACCAAAGCTGGCCGATGCTTGAAGACCCATGGATGTATCAGGCCCAGAACGGCCACCTCCACCTCTTCGGCCCCAACCGCGTGGTTACCTCGAACTACTACGACTGGACGAAATCCATCAACAACCGACCCGTCGTGAGTGCGAACGCCGCCGTCCCGGCCACCACTGGCGCGCCCATCGAGATCGATCTCGCCGCCCGCGTCGTGGATTCCGAAACGCCCGACAACCAACTCCACTTCACCGTCTCGAATCCCTCGAACGGCAGCGTCGTCCTCCTCTCCGACGGCAAGACCGCGCGCTTCACGCCCACCGCCTCCGGCCCCGCCGCCTTCGACTTCACCACCCGCGACCGCGGCATCCACCCGCGTGTGGTCTGCCACTGCGATTTCGAATCCTCCACCATCCGCGACGCTAGCGGCCAGACGCGCGACGCGACGCAAACCCTTGTCGGCACTGGCACCTCGGTCCTGGAAAACGACAAGCCCGCCCCGCTCGGCTCTAACAGCCTCAAAAGCCTCCGACTCACTGAGACCAACACGAATGCCGCCAAACTCTCCCGCCTGATCACCCGCACGAACCTTGAAATGAGCAACGGCAGTTGGACCTTCGCCACCTGGTTCAAGCGCGCCAGCCGCAACACCGACGACTTCCTCTTCTACATCGGCGCGGGAGATGGTTTCAGCGGCAACGGCGACGAACTCCAGCTCCGCTGCGGCGGCAACGCTGACACCCTCCGCCTCGAACACTACAACGCCGCCAACGCCAACGACCTCACCCTCGTCAGCCCCGGCACCGCCTTGCAAAATGTCTGGCACCACGCCGCCGTCACCTTCGAGAAGACCGCCGACAACACCGGCACCGTTCGCCTCTACCTCAACGGCACCCTGGTCGGCTCTCCCACCGCCGTGACCTGGTCGCTGAGGCAGGACCTCGCACTCGTCCTCGGCGGTGTCACCAGCAACAGCTCCGGCGTCGCCTCACGATACTTCAACGGCTGGCTCGACGACGCATCCCTGTTCCGCAGCGCGATGTCGGCATCGGACATCGCCAGTCTCGCCAAACAAAGCGTCGCCACCTTCAGCGGCCTCTCCGCCAGCGCCAGCGTCGCCCTTTCCGCCTCCGCCGCCTCGCCTTGGGAAGACTGGCGCGCCGCGAACTTCAACACCACCGAACTCGCCGATCCTCTTGTCAGCGGACCTGATGCCGACAAGGACCGCGACGGCATCGTCAACCTCCTCGAATACGCCACCGCCACCAACCCGGGGATTTCTAACACGATCCCGGCCTCCGCCGAAAGGAAGGGTGCCACCCTCGAGTTCACCTACACCCGCAACAAGGCCGCCACCGACCTGAGCTATCTAGTGAAATGGAGCGAAACCCTCGCTCCCGGCTCTTGGAGCACCGCCGGCATCGCCGACCAGAATCCCGCGCCTCTCTCGGAAACCGCCACCACCAAGACCCTCCGCATCCTCGTCCCTGCCGGAAACAACCGGAGATTTGTCCGCCTCGAAGTCACCCATCCATGAAGCTTGTTGCCACATTGATTCTCTCACTCGCATGTCTTGCGTCCGCGGAGCCATCCAGCGAACCCGCTGATTCGCACTTCCGAAAAGCCGAACAGAACTCGCGTCTCGCCGCGGAGGCCTTCCTCCGCAGCCACAGATACATCGATGGCTGGCTCGCCCATGCCGACCCGAAGAGCGGACTGATCCCGCGCAATCTGCGGGATTCCCCATACTGGAACGGTCGCGATGCAGCCGCCGACAATTATTCCTTCATGGTTCTAACAGCATCCATGACCGACCGACCGCTGCTCGCGGGTCGTCTGACCGACATGCTGCACACTGAGACCCGGCTCACCCGCCGGGTGGACAACCTGCCCGATGATTTCCAATTTCCCTCCCAATCGTGGCGGCGGCCCGCCATTGATCGTGATGCCATGATCTTCGATGGCGCGGAGTATGCCAAGGATGGCCTGCTTTACATTACCGAGTGGATGGGGCGCAGCGAATGGACGGAGCGCATGATCGGCATCATTGATGATATCTGGAGGGATCCTGCCATCGATACACCGTTTGGAAAAATCCCCACACTCAACTTCGAGGTGAACGGGGACCTGCTCCAGGTTTGCTCGCGGCTCTACTGGTTCACCGGCGAGCGCAAGTATCTGGATTGGGCGGCGCGCCTCGGTGATTATTTTCTGCTGGGCAGCAACCACCCGACCCGCGATTCCGCATCACTGACGCTGGGTGACCACTCGTGCGAGGTGATCAACGGTCTTTCCGAACTCTATCTCGCCGTTTCAAAGGCATGGCCTGAGAAACGCGAGGCCTACCGCCAGCCGATTCACGAGCTCTACGACCGGATTCTTCAGGTCGCTGTGAATGAACACGGGATGATGTTCCGGACGGTGAATCCCCAAACCGGCGCAGTTCTCGACAAGTCCCTGACCGACAACTGGGGATACAACTACGATGGCTTCCACACCATGTGGCTGGTCGATGGAACTCCTGCCTATCGCGATGCCGTGTTGAAGATCCTCTCCAACCTCAAGGCGCACTATACCGGCCAGGTCTGGGAACGCGGAAGTTCCGACGGCTATGCCGACTCGGTCGAAGGCGCGATCAACCTGCTCAATCGCGAACCGGTGGAATCCGGCTTCGAGTGGGTCGATTCCGAGATCCGCACGATGTGGGCGAAACAAGGGCCCGATGGAGTGATCGAAGGATGGCATGGCGACGGCAATTTCGCCCGCACCTCCCTCATGTATGCGCTGCTCAAGACCCAGGGTTGTAGGATCGAACCGTGGCGTTCCGATGTGAGGCTTGGCGCCGTCCGCAATGGAGACACGCTCTATCTGAGTCTGACTGCGGACCAGGCGTGGTCCGGAAAACTGATCTTCGATCGCCCGCGCCACAAGGCCCTCATGCACTTGCCGCTCGATTACCCGCGGATCAACCAGTTCCCCGAATGGTTCACCTTGCCAGACGGCATTCATCCGGAAGGCATTCCCGTGACACTCGAAGCCGGACGGGAACTCCGCATGACATTCGATGCCCGGGGCAACCAATCATCAACTCCTTCGGTCGCACCCGCACCATGAACTCACATCTTCTATCGACCGCCGCACTCTGGCTTCTTTTGGCCCTCCTGCCCGGGAAACTCCAGGCGCTGACCGCCACGGGTCTGTTTCCGGCGAACAATGCGACCAGCGTCTGTGCCGACACCCCGCTGAAGATCACCTTCGACACGCCTCCGACGATCGGCACTGCAGGCGCTGTTAGAATCTACAACTCCGGCGGAACTCTTGTCGAAACCCTCGACCTCGCGGTCCCGCACACCCGCACCATCGGGGGCACGCTTTACAACGCCCTGCCCGTGATCGTCACCGGCAACACCGCCTCCATCTTCCCCCGCTCCGGCGTGCTGGCCTACAACACGACCTATTACATCACCATCGACGCCACCGTCTTCCCCAGCTACGCGGGCATCACGGCCAACACCACCTGGCGCTTCACCACCAGGTCCGCCGCGCCATCCGCAGCCTCGACCTATCTCAACGTCGCTGCGGATGGAACCGGCGACTTCTGCACCGTCCAGGGCGCCATCGACCTGATCCCCGCCAACAACGCCACTAAGCGCTACATCAACGTCCGCAACGGCACCTATCAGGAAATCGTCCGCGTCTCCTCGAAACACAACCTCGCCTTCCGCGGCCAGAACCGCAAACGCACCGTCATCGCTTACCCCAACAACAGCAACCTCAACGCAAGCACCAACACCCGTCCGCTCTTCAACGTCGTCGCCAACGACGTCAGCTTCGACAACCTCACCCTCCAGAACACCACGCCCGACGGCGGATCCCAGGCCGAGGCCCTGCGCGTGAACGCCCAGCGCTGCGTGGTCAACAACTGCGACCTGCGCAGTTATCAGGACACCTTCCTCGTCAACAGCTCCACCGATACAGCCTATTTCAAGGATTGCCTGATCGAGGGCGACGCCGATTTCATCTGGGGCACCGGCCGCGCGGTGTTTCAAAGCTGTGAGATCAAATCGCTCGACGGCGGCTACGTCTGCGCGATGCGGAACCCAGCCGGCCAATACGGCGCGGTCTTCCTCGATTGCCGCTTCACCCGTGCCGCTGGCGTCACCGGAGTGGTTTTCGGTCGTGTCGATCCAAACGTCTTCCCGGACAGTGCGGTCGCCATCGTCAACTGCGCCGTCGATGCCCACATCACCGCCGCAGCTTGGACGCTCTCCACTCCGGGCCCGACCACCGGCCTCCGCTATTGGGAATTCCAAAGCACTGATCTAACAGGCGCAGCCTTGAATATCACTGGTCGCGCCGCGTTTTCATCCCAAATCAACAGCACCCAAGCCACCACCCTGCGCAACCTCGCCACCACCTTCGGCGGATGGACACCCGTTCCTCCCCTGCCCGCGTTCCCCGGTGCCGAGGGAGCGGGAGCCAACACCCTCGGCGGCCGGGGCGGGGACGTTTATTTCGTCACCAACCTCAACGACTCCGGGGCCGGCTCGTTGCGCGATGGCATCAGCACCGCTCCCGCCACCGGACGCACGATTCTCTTCAAAGTCTCCGGCACCATCGCGCTGAACTCCAATCTGACCGTCAACAAGCCCCGCATCACCATCGCCGGACAATCCGCTCCCGGCGGCGGCATCTGTTTGAAAAACTGGACCCTGCGCGTGGATGCGAATGACATCGTTGTCCGCCATGTCCGGTCCCGCCTCGGCACGGACGCGGCGCGTGAGGACGATGCCATCACGGTTTGGAGCGGAGTTTATGTCATCCTTGATCACTGCTCCGCTTCCTGGTCCGTGGATGAAGTCCTGAGCAGCACGGGAAAAACCGATAATCTCACGACGCAGTGGTGCCATGTGACCGAGGCGCTCGATGACTCGATCCACACCAAGGGCCCGCACGGGTTTGGTTCGATCGTTGCATCCTATCTGCCTGCCCGCCTCTCCTGGCATCACAATCTTTACGCCCACAACCAGAGCCGCAATCCGCGCCCCGGCAGTTATGACGGCTCCACCATCAGTTTCGATTTCCGCAACAACGTGCTCTACAACTGGGGCTACTTCTGCGGCTACAGCGCGGGCAGCCCCGAAGCAACGGACATGAACTATGTCGGCAACTACCTGATCAAGGGCCCGGGCTCCACCACCGACTCCGCCTTCCGTGGGGGTGGCACCTCCACCCGGATCCATCAGAGCGGAAACAAGATCGACCTCAACAAGAACGCCGCCTTCGACGGCACGGACACCGGCTGGTCGATGTTCAGCGGCACCTATACCCAGCAGGCAACCGCCTTCGACTTCAATCAGACCAACACGCCGGAAAGCGCCGACCTCGCGCTCCAGCGCGTCTTGTCGCAGGCCGGGGCCATGCCTTGGAATCGCGACACCAAAGACAGCGCGATCGCCGCCAACGTCCTGGCCGGCACCGGCGGCTTTGTGAACACCAGCGCCGAAGCCGGTGGCTATCCCACGCTCGCCTCCACCGCAGCGCTGCCCGACAACGACCTCGACGGCATCCCTAACAACTGGGAGTCCGCCTTCGGCAGCGATCCCAACGTCGCCAACCACAATGCCGATGCCGATGCCGACGGATATACCGACCTCGAGGAATACCTCAACTGGCTTGCCGCGCCACATGCCACCACCGCGAAGGACGAGGCGGTCGAGATCGATCTTCTCGTCCAGAACGGCAATCGCAGCGGGCTGACCTACAGCCTTTCCAATCCGGTCAACGGCACGGTGTCGCTGTTGCCCGATGGACGCACGGCTCGGTTCAGCCCGACCGCAGGGTTTCAGGGGCTGGGGAGTTTCAACTTCAGCTTCACCTCCTCCGGCCAAACGGTCGTCCAAACCGTGGGCGTTGCCATCACGACAGGCCGTCCGAAGGATCTCACGTGGACCGGGACGACCGCCACATGGGACGCGGGAACCACGGCCAACTTCTCGAACGGCGCATCGGCCGCGACCTTCAACCAGGGCGACAATGTGAGTTTCCTCCAAACCGGATCGAATCCAACCATCACCCTTTCCGGCACGATCACTCCCACCACGATGACGGTGAATGCCTCGAAGAACTACAGCTTCAGCGGCGGCAGCCTCTCGGGATCGATGAACCTCATCAAGGCGGGCAGCGGCTCGCTCACCCTCAATGCCGCCAACGCCTTCACCGGCGGAAGCTCCATCACCGGCGGCTCCGTGGTCCTCGGAAACGTGGCGGCCTTGGGCAGCGGGCCGGTTGCCGTTGAAAACGCCGCCATCAACATCGCCAACTTCAATTTCATCAATCCGATCAGTTTCACCGGCATCAACACCCTCACCGCACGAGACAGCGGGAAAGTGAATACCGTCACGGGCAACGGCACGGTGAACCTCAACATCACCTCAGGCCTCTTCGATCTGAATGGCAATCTGGCGGATTTCAATGGTGCCTTCGTCCTGAACACCAATACCAACATTCGCTTCGTCAATGGCAGCGGCGGCCATGGGGCGACCTTTGATCTCGGAAGCGGCACCGGCTTCACCACCGTCCGCAACAACCTGCCCGCCATCGCCATGGGAGCGTTGAAAGGCGGGCCCAACACGGTTGTTTTCGGACAAAGCAACAACAACACGCCCACCATCTTCACCATTGGCGGAAACGACCAGGACAGCACCTTTTCGGGCGGAATCCGCAATGGCACCTTCGGTTCCGCAGCACTCACCTCCGTCACCAAGACCGGCACCGGCACCCTCACGCTCGCCGGCACCAGCAACTATACCGGCGCGACCCTCGTCAGTGAAGGCACGCTCCGTATCACCGGGGCTCTTGGCGCGACCGCCGTCACCGTTGCCGATGGCGCCTCTCTAACAGGAACCGGAACCATCGGTGGATCGGTGGTCGTTCAAACCGGCGGCTCGATCAGCTCCGGGTCCGGCGGAGCGGGCACACTCGCCATCAGCGGAGGACTCACGCTCAACAGCACGCCGCTCACCTTCGACCTGAACAACAGTACCACCTCCGGCGGCGGCGTGAACGACCTCTTCACCATCGGCGGCGCACTCACCCTGAACGGCAACATCACCGTCACGCCCAATCTCCTCAACGGCCCGCTCGTTGCGGGCACCTACACCTTGATCAGCGGCGGTTCCTCCACCGTGAACAACGCCACCCTCGTCTGGGGCGGCCTTCCGAACGGCGTGCGTCAGAACGTGTCCTTCGATACCAGCGTGCCCGGCACACTGAGACTCATCGTCACAGGCACGCCCTCCGCCTCGCTCTTGTGGAACGGCACTCCCGGCACCACCTGGGACTCCGGCGATCCGTTCGTCCCCGCCACCGGAGCGGCCAACTGGCGCAACGGAACCTCCGCCGACCGCTTCGTGAAATACGATGCCGTCACCTTCGACGACACGCTTGTCAACGGCACTGCGGTTCTTTCAGGAAACGATGAACCCGCTTCGGTCACCGTCAACAACTCCACCAAGTCCGTCTCCCTCAACTCCAACGCCGGAAGCATCGTTGGCTCTGCCTCATTCGTGAAAAGCGGAGCCGCCACCCTCACCCTGGAAGGCGCGAACACCTACAGCGGCGGCACCACCCTCAACGCCGGCACCGTCCAGCTTGCCAGCGACAACGCGAACACCAACGCCCTCGGCAGCGGGTCCGTCACCCTCAAGGGCGGCACGCTCGCCATGTATTCCAATTTCAATTCGACCACTTCCTCCAACACCTCCACCTGGAACCTCGTCGTCCCCAGCGGTTTCACCGGCACCCTCAACTGCGATTCCCGCTGCTCCATCCGCGGCACTCTCACTGGCGGTGGCACGTTCAACCTCTACATCCCCGACATCCGCACCGGCATCGATGGCGATTGGTCCGCCTTCTCTGGCCAGATCAACGTGACCACCGATGCCAACGGCGGCGAGTTCCGCATCGGCAACAACTACTCGCCCACCGGACTGCCGCTGGCGGCGATGAATCTCGCCGCAAACGTCAAACTGCTCTACGTCGGCATCGTCGATTCCGGTATCGGCTCAAGGATCGCCATTGGTTCTCTAACAGGCGCGGCCGGCTCCATCGTTCAGGGCGGCCCCACCACCGGGAGGACCTTCACTTGGGAGATCGGTCAGTCCGACGCGGACACTGTTTTCCAGGGCACCATTTCCGAGCAGGCCGCCGGCTGCATCACCGCGCTCCAAAAGGTTGGAACCGGCGTATTGAAACTCACCGGCGCGTGCAGCCACGCGGGGTCCACGACCGTTTCCGGCGGCTCGTTGATCGTGAATGGAAGCGTCACCGCCAGTCCGCTCACGGTGAAGGCAGGCTCCCTGTTGGGTGGCTCCGGCAGTCTCGCTGCCGCAACCATTGAAGGCGATGCCTCCCTCAGTCCCGGCGAGAATGGAGTTGGAGTGATCACGTTCACCAATGGCCTCTCCCTCGCCGCCGAAAGCGTCACGGTCATTGATCTGGGCAGCAGCCGCGACCGCATCGACGTCACCGGCAATCTCGCGCTCAACGGCATGATCAATTTCAGCAACGCGGGCGGCCTCCTGCCCGGCACCTACACGATCATCAACTACACCGGCACCCTCTCCGGCACTGGACTTTCCGTCGGCAGCGTGCCCGCCGACTTTGCCTGCACCCTCGACACCGCCACGTCCGGCCAGGTGAAAGTCGTCGTCACCAGCACGCTCAGCGCCTTCCAGCAATGGCAGGTCCTCTGGTTCGGTGACTACAACAACCCCAATGCGGCCGCCGCTGCGGATCCGGATCTCGACGGCCAAACCAACAATGACGAATTTCTCGCCGGCACCGATCCCACTTCCGCCGCGTCCGTGGTCACACTAGTCTGGCGCGGTGATGGTGCGGGCAACCTCTGGAATTCGGGCAGCGCCATCACCTTCTGGAACGGCAACCGTCTTTCCACCTTCACCCATGGCAACCCCGTCCTCTTCGACGCCACAGGAGCCGCCAACCCCACCGTCAATCTAACAGGATCGCTGTCCCCTGCCTCCATCTCGGTCAACAACACCGCCGCCTTCACCTTCGCCGGATCGGGCAATCTAACAGGCAGTGGCGCCCTCACGAAATCCGGCACAGGAATCCTCAACCTCCAAACCCCGAATTCCCATACCGGCGGCACGGTGATCAACGGCGGCACGGTGAACCTTTCCGGAAACCAGTCGGGCGCGACCGGCGGCTATGCGACGAATGTGACCAACTCCGCCACTTCGACTCTCAATCTCGGCGCGGCCTCCCAAACCGCCGCCACCACCATCGTCACCGGTGTTTCAAAGGCAGTCCAACTGGGCGCGGTCCCAGGCGTCAACACCGCAGTCAGCACCTCGGCCCAGACGCTGAACGTGAACGGTTCTGCTGCGTTTCCGACCACCGTCACCAACAGCGGATCACTTGCGGTCGCACGCAATGCCACTCTCACCGTCGGTGACAACTCGAC
>JAIYDT010000187.1 GCA_027487355.1 Verrucomicrobiaceae bacterium | reverse complement strand
TCCTCGCAAAGTCGAAGCTCCCCGGCGGTCCATTCTCCAACGGCCTTCTCCTCCGCTCGCTGGGCATGCCGACGGGTGACGGCTCTCAGCCGCGCCAGGAGTTCCCGCACCGAAAAGGTCTTCGGAAGGTAATCATCCGCCCCTGTCTCAAGTCCGGCGATCCGGTCGGCCTCATCGCCCATCGCAGTGAGCATCAACACCGGCACGTCCGATTTCTTGCGCAGTTCCCGCAGCACACCGAAGCCGTCCATGCCAGGCATCATGACGTCGAGGATCACCACCTCGTAATTCCCCGTGCAGGCCTCGGCCAGTCCCTCGGGTCCGGTGTGGCGCACCTCGACCCTCCATCCCAATGGCGTAAGATAGTCGCTGATCAGCCCGCAAAGCTTGCGGTCGTCGTCAATCATCAGGAGCGGTCGCCCGGTGTCAGATTCGCCGTAGTTCATGGCCTTGCCAGCATGTTCACTCAATTCAGCCGCACTCCGCCATGCCATTTACGCGGTCTTAACAAAAAATCGGAGAATGGCTTGTCCCGAACGATGCGCTTGAGACGGAGACTTTACCAACACTTCACAATTCTCCGCGCTTTCGAAACCATCGCTTCACACTCGTTCGGTTTCATCTTCAGCGGGACCAGTGATGGCCGCTCAACCCAATCCAACCGATGAAACCAAACCCGATTGTCGCCGCCCTGATCGCAGCATTTGCCTGCTCCACTTCCTTGATGGCCGAAGAGCCAGCCAATCGTCCGGGGCCTCCTCCGCGTGGACCCCTGTTCAAGGCGCTCGACACCGATGAAGACGGCACCCTGAGTTCCGGAGAAATCGAC
Organism: Verrucomicrobiaceae bacterium; assembly: GCA_027487355.1. GTDB lineage: Bacteria > Verrucomicrobiota > Verrucomicrobiia > Verrucomicrobiales > Akkermansiaceae > Luteolibacter. The sequence goes on along the minus strand of JAIYDT010000187.1, from coordinate 3,530 downwards.
GGCTCCACGACGTCATTGCGGACCCTGGATGAAAACAGCGACGGCGACCTCACCCGCGAGGAGCTTAGGATCAAACGCCCACCGCCACCGCAGCAACAGGAGGGTGCCGAGGGTCCGCCACCCGATGGACAGGAGGTGCCTGAAGCCAAGGACGCCCCACCGCCTCCGGAAGACGAGAAGCCGGCCGAACGTCCTCCTCATCGTCACCCGGCCCCACCGCTGATGGCCGCACTCGACACGGATCGCGACGGCACGATTTCCTCCGACGAACTCGAAGCCGCCCCGGAATCCCTGAAGACCCTCGACGAAAATGGCGATGGCGAACTCAGCGAGGACGAGCTCCGCCCCGCACCTCCAGAGGGTCCTCCGCCGCACGGGGAGAGACCGCATGGCCCACCACCCCACCGTCATGGACCGAAGCCCGGTGAGGCCCAACCCGAGGGTCCTCCAGCAGAAGAGCCTGAAGGCGAGGCTCCCTGAACCAATCTCCCCCCAACCATCCGACCGCTCCGGAGCAAACGTTCCGGAGCGGTTTTCGTTTCAATGGCTCACTTCAGGCCGCTCAGGTAGCTGAAGAAGTCGGCCACCTGCTTTTCGGAAAAGCCCTCGATCAGGCCCTCCGGCATCAGGGAGCGCTTGGAAACCGTGTGGCTGCCGATCGTAGCTCGCGGAATGACTTTCGGATCCGCACCGATCGGGCGGATGGTGATCGAGTCCTTGGTTTCCTCGACCATGAACCCGCTGACCAGCGAGCCATCGGTGAGCGAGACGTCGTGGCGATAGTATCCGCTTTCCAACTGCGCATTCGGATCCAGCACGTTGCGGAGAATGCCTTGCACGCCCATCGCTCCGACGCCGCTGAGATCGGGTCCGATCTGCATGCCCTCGCCCTTCACCTGGTGGCAGATCATGCAGGTCGCCTGGAAGGTGGCGCGACCGGCGGCCGGATCACCGGCTTTCTCGGTCATGGCGCGGAACTTCGCGAACTTCGCCGCAGCTGCCGCAGCCTCGGCGGGACTGACGAGCGCCGGGAAATCATGCGTCATTTCAGCAGAAGGAGCTGCTTCGGCAGAGTGTCTCACGACCAAACCCTCAGGCTTCCCGGAATCCAACCGCGTCCGGTAGTCCGCCCGGATCTGCTCGGCGCTGCGGGCCACGTTCCAGATACGGAATTCATCGTACCTCGCCGCCGACACCTTGCCGGTGCTGGCCTCTGCGAGCTTCAGGCCGGTCATCGGAGCCGGAAAGGCCTTGCCCTTGTCCTGGTCCGGCTCGCCGTCGAGGTAGATGCGGAAATTTCCTGCGACATCCCGGGTGACGGCACAATGGGTCCAGACATCCGCCGCCAGCGCACGGTTCGCGACCATCAAATCGCCTGCTTCCTTGCCGCCATAGAGGTGGAGACGGGCCTGATAGAAGTTGAAGTCCGGCCCACCCTGCCTGCCGAGCAGGCTGTCGTTGTTGTCGATGCCCGGATCGAGCTTGATCCAGGTTTCAACGGTGAACGCTCCTGTTAGCTCGACCGGAGGCAGATTCGCGGCCTTGCCGTTCAGGCGGATCACCGATCGGAACATGCCCGCTGTCTTTTCCATCAAGGCCGTGAGCGTGGGATCCTTGCTGCCGAGCACGGCGACCAGCTTCTCGAAGGCTCCGGCATCGAGTCCTGGGAACGATCCACCGCTGGCAGCCTTCGCAAACGCGGCGGCCTTTTCTTTCGAGGAGGTCATGCCATCGATGGCGATCGATCTCAATGCCCCGGGCAACTTCGCCCAGCGCGCGGCCAACACCTCCACCCCCTTCGGATCGGCGGAAAATGCCAGCGCACCGATGGCTTCGCGCTTCACTGCCTCATCCGCATGATCCAGCAAAGCGGCGAACTGATCGATCCGGTTCGATCCGATTTCGCGCAGCGCGGATAGAGTCTGCACGAGTTCTTCGGGTCGGGCGCCTTCCTTGAGTTCAGCGGCGAAGACCGGCTCCAGCGAGGACAAGCGGAACAATCGGCCAAGCTTGAGCACCAGGGCGCGATCCTCGGCAGTCGGCGACTTGGCGAGCATCGCCTCGCAGGCCGAGGACACTGCGGTGGCGAGGGCCGGATTCGCGAGCGATTTCGGGTCAAGCCTGGTCAAGTTCAGCAGGGCTGGCTTGCGACGCGATTCATCGCCGAGAAGCGCCTGGAAGGCCGCCAACACCGCAGGCTGATCAATCTGCGAACCGAGCAGCGCGAGCTCGTCCTTCGTCAGGGCGCGGGAAAGCGAGGGCAGCTCCTTCACAAGCAATGCGGCCGATTTCTCCGGCTCCATCGCGAGGATCGCCAGCAAGCGATTCTCCAGCGAAAGCGTGCGATCAGACTCCAACATCCGGGCCGTTTCCTCGCGATGACTCTCCATCGCCCAACGGGCCAGATAGCGCTCGAACTCGCGGTCATACTTGTCCCAGTCCCCGCCGCTCTCCAGCGGTGCGCGGCCAAGCTTCGCGACGAGTGCCATCATTTCCGGCGAGGGCGCGCGATGACGCCGCACGGCATTCGCAAGAGCCGCGCGGACCCGGTAGCTCGGATCGTCCGGGGTCTTGCCATAGAGGGAAACGAAGTCCGAGGCGCTGATCGCAAGCTCCCCTCCCACCCGCACCGCCTGATAGCGGACGTCGGAGGAACTGTCTGTTAGAAGCGATTTCAAGGTCGCCGGCGCGAGAGAGTTCCCAAGCTCCAATGCACGAAGCGCATCGAGCCTGCGGGCGATGGGCTGCTTGGGATCGAGGGTGATTTTCACCAACGCCGTGAAGGCCTCCGGGCTCTTTCTTTCACCCAGCCAGGCCCAAGCCATGTCCGCCGTTCCGGCACTCGGTCCTCCTAACAGATCCACCACCTTGTCGTCGAAAAGCTTCGTGAGATCCACCGGCGCAGGTGTCTTCACCCCCTCCGGTCGGATCCGCCAGATGCGGCCACGGGTCTTGTCCCGGTCCGGATGGGCGCGAGGCACTTCGTTGTGCGAGATGATCTTGTTGTACCAGTCGGCGATGTAGAGGAAGCCGTCGGGACCGAAGTGAACCGACACCGGCCGGAACCACGGGTCCTTCGAAACGAGGAAATCCTCACGCTTGAAATAGTCCGGATGGCGGTTCTCCGCCGTGTCGGTGGAAATGACCTGGATGCGTCCGGTGATCGGGTTGGCGACGTAGATCACGTGATCCCCGCCGTAGGCCTTGGCGAAGGCGCTGTCACGATCCTCGGCTGCGGCGAGTCCGCTGAGACCGGAGCCACCCATGCCGATCGTCATCGAAACCGGAATCTGCGGGGCATAGGGGCGCAGCTTGTCCTTCGAGCTGGTGGAATAATGGGTGCCGGGCTCGTATTCGGTCACCGGGATGCCCATGTCGTTGGCCTCCTGGAGGAACGATTCACCGGCCCGTGTCTGGAAGAAGCCCCAGATGTTGTTAGGGCCGGCTGTTAGAACCTCGAAGTCGCTGCCATCCGGGCGGAAACGGCCGAGCTTGCAGGCATTGTAGGCCTTTTCCTTCGATCCATCGGC
>JAIYDT010000353.1 GCA_027487355.1 Verrucomicrobiaceae bacterium | reverse complement strand
GCCCGTCGCGACGAGTTGCCGGGGCTGATGGTCGTGGTGCCGACGGCGCAGTCGGGGCGTTTACTGCGCGAGGCGCTGGCGAAGTCGGCCGGGGCGCTGCTGGCTCCGAAGGTGGTGACGCCGGAGGCCTTTTTCCGTCCGACGGAAACGGCGGGCATCGCGACCGCGATCGAGTCCCGGCTGGCGTGGATCGAGGTGCTGAAGGCGATGAGCGGTCGTGAGGCGAAGGCCTTGTTTCCGGTGGAGCCTGAAGAGCGTTCGTTTTCCTGGGCGTCCGGCGTGGCGCGGGAGCTGGAAAAGGTCCGCAACACTCTGGCGGAGGGCGGGAAGTTTTTTCAGGACGTGGCGGAGCTGAGCCCGGAGCGGGATCGCTGGGTGGACCTGGTCGAGGTGGAGCGTCGCGTGCTGGCGCGCATCGCCGAATGGAAGCTGGAGGACCCGTTGGGCGCAAAAGTCCGGACGGCGATGGCTCCCACGATCCCTCATGGCGTGCGGGGGCTGGTGATCGCGGGCGTGCCGGATCCGGTGCCGCTGGCGGTCGAGGCCTGGAAACGGATCGGCCTGCCGGTGAGCGTGTTGATCCACGCTCCAGAAAAGGAACGCGAGGCCTTTGATGTTTGGGGGCGGCCGGTGATCGGGGAAACCTGGATCAAGCGTGCGGTGCCGGTTTCGCAGGATCGCGTGCATCTGGTCGCAGGGCCGAGTGAACTCGCGGCGAAGGTGGTGTCCTCCTGTGCCGGACTGGCCAGCGATCAGGTGACGATCGGGCTCTGCGATGCGGCCTTCGGGCCTGCTCTGGAAAGCGCGTTCGCGGAAGCCGGATGGCCGGCCTGGAATCCCGAGGGTCGCATGGCGGGGCGGCCGATGCTGCTGATGCTGCAATCTTTTTCCGGCCTGGTGCGGCGGGCCGATCGCTGGGACTCCGCGTCTGCCATCCTGCGGAATCCGTTGCTGCCGAAGATCCTCGGCGACTGGAACCACCAGGCCGCGATGCGGGTGCTCGACGACCTCGAGGAAACCAACCTGCCCGACAGCTTGGCCCGCGTGCGCGAACTTTGCGAACGAAGGAAGTTGGCCCTCGAATCGCAGGACGAGGGGCTGGAGAAACTTTCCGCCCTGCTCGACTGGTGCGAGGGCTGGCGTGAGCGCTTCTCCGGAGGAAACACGGCGGAGGCTCTGACCGCGTGGGTCGAGGCGATGGCGGAGGTCGATGACGGAGCGGACGGGCAGTTGCTCGAAGCGCTGTTAGAGGCTGTGCCACCCTTGAACCGACTCGAGTCTCTCGGTCTTCTGCGCGAAGCGGGTGAGGCGCTGGACCTGGCCTTGTCATCGGTCGAGACGCTGCGCTCGGCGGCCGGTCGCGAGGAGGCGGTGATCGATCTTTCCGGCTGGCTGGAGCTTTCCCATGCCGACGGTGGCCGGATGATCCTCGCGGGCTTTCATGAAGGCTGTGTGCCGGATGGAAATCTGGATGACGGCTTCCTGCCCGATGGCGTGAGGAAGTCGTTGGAGCTGCGCGATGCCGAGTCGCGTCATGCTCGCGATGCCTTCCTGTTCCACTCCTTCGCGGCCTCCAGGGAACTTGAGGTGGTCGCCGCGAAAGTCGATGCCGTGGGCGAGCCAAGAAGGCCCTCGCGACTTTTGTTTTCTGCCACCGGCGTCGAGCTGGCCGAGCGCGTGAAGGCGCTTTCCGGAAGTCCCACCTCGGCCTCCGAGCGTCTCGCCTCTTGGTCGCGCGGCGGGTGGTCGCTGCGCTTCGACGAAGCGTTGAAACCCTATCTCGATGGCCAGCGCACGCTGAGCCCCTCGGCGATCCGTGACTACCTGCATTGCCCGTTCCGCTTTTACCTGAAGCGGGTGCTGAAGTGGGAACGCCACGATGCCGGCAAGATGGAGATGGATGCGCTCGATTTCGGAAACCTCTGCCACGAGGCGCTCGAACACATGGGCAAGGACGAGGAGATGTCGGTCACTCGCGACCCACTCAAGCTGCGTGATTTCCTGTGGGAAAAAATGGACGCGCGACTCGCCCGTTATGGATCGACGCTCTCGCTGCCGCTGCTGGTCCAGCGTGAGGCCGCGCGTTCGAGAATGGAGCGCTTCGCGGAGTTGGAGGTCGGGCAGCGGCTCGATGGCTGGACGACGAAGCACGTCGAGCTTCAGGTCGGCACCGAGGCGCTGTGGTCGATCGATGGTCAGCCGGTGAAAATGCAGGTCGATCGCGTGGACTTTCATCCGGATCTCGGCTGGCGCGTGCTCGACTACAAGACCTCCGCCAAGGCCGAAGCCCCGCGTGCCGCTCATCTTCGCAGGAACTCCGACAAGCGCCGCAATCTTGGCCCGACGATGCCAGCGAAGGGAACTGCCGAGGACGTTTGGAAAAACGTGCAGGTGCCGCTTTATGCCGCCTTTCTCAAGGAGTGGAAGCAGCTCGATGCGCCGCCGGCCATTGGCTATGTCAACCTGCCCGCAACCTTGAACGAGGTGGGCTTCGAGCTGTGGGAGGATTTCACACAGGAGCGACTCGACTGCGCGATGGAGTGGTCGCGCGGGATCATTCAGGCCCTCAAGCAGGGTGTCCACTGGCCGCCGGTGGAGCTGGGAGGAAAGGAGGCGGGTTACGATGACTTCGCGGCGCTCGCACCGGATGGACTGGAGGCGGCGGTCTCAGGAGAACTCATCGACGACATGAACCGCATCGCCCGGGAATGGGATTCGGAAAGGGGGCTGGCATGAACAGCATGCAGAGCCTGATGATCCGCGCTTCGGCGGGATCGGGAAAGACCTTCCAGTTGTCGAACCGCTTTCTCGCGCTGCTGGCGGCAGGAGCCGAGCCCTCGGCGATGATCGCGCTGACCTTCACCCGCAAGGCGGCCGGGGAGTTCTCGGACCGGATTCTTTCGCGTCTGGCCAATGGTGCGCTCGATGAAACGAAGGCCGCCCGACTCGCGGCGGAGCTGTCGGACACGCTGGCCGGAAACCCGGAAACCGGCATGCCCTCGCTGTTTCCGGAAGGCTCGAAAGTGAAGCCGGATCTCGCGGCGTTTCAGGGGCTGTTGGAGAAGCTGGTCGGTGAACTTCATCGCGTTTCGCTCGGCACGCTCGACAGCTTTTTCGTGCGGATTGCGAAACGCTTTCCCTACGAGCTGGGTCTTGCCGAGTTCCAGCTCCTGGAAGAAGACGCGATGCAGGCCGAGCAAGCGCAGGTGCTCTCGCGCATTTTCCGCGAGGTGCCGGAGCGCCAGCGCGAGGCCTTTCTCGGGGCCTTCCGTCTGGCCACGCATGGCAAGGAGCACAATCGATTGTGCGATCTTCTCGATGAGTTCCTGGAGAACCATCACCAGCGCTATCTTTCCGCGCCGGAACGCGAGCAGTGGGGCAATCTCGACCTGATCTGGCCTGACGGATGCCCTTGGGCGGAGGTGGAGGATTTCACAAGTGCGGCGGTTCAGGTGGTCGATCTGTTAGAAACGGTGGACGTCGACAAGAAGCCGCACGCCACCTGGATCAAGGGCTGGCAGGCGGCGGCCGAGTGGTTCGCCAGCTACACGCCGGGCGATGGCCGCAAGGTGCCGTCCGCGGTGGAGCGCACGCTCGGGCTGCTGGAGGAACTGGCGGCCGGCCAGACGACTGACCTTTTCTCAAGGATCGAGCATCGGATTTCCGGCGGGCTGGGACGCGCCATGACGAGGCTCATCGGCGGTTACCTGCGGGCGGAGATCGAAGCCCGTGCGACGCGGACCGTGGGCCTGTGGTCGCTGCTCTGGGCCTACGAGTCGATTTACGGCGCGGAGGTTCGGCGTCGCGGTCGCCTGGGCTTTGCCGATGTCACCCGCCTGCTCGCCGATGGCGGGCTGACGACCGATGGCCGGGCACGGATCGAATCCCGGCTCGATGCCCGCTATCGCCAATGGCTGCTCGACGAGTTCCAGGACACCAGCCGCGACCAGTGGGAGGTGCTGGAGGGCTTGCTGGACGAGGCGATGCTCGATCCGGACGGCGAGCGCTCGCTGTTCGTTGTGGGCGACACCAAGCAAGGCATTTACGGCTGGCGCGGTGGCGAGCCGAGGCTTTTCGATGACCTGCTGGCGAGGCCCGGCTGGTCGGGTCGGATGTTCGAATGGGGCATGGAAACCTCGTGGCGGTCCGCCCAGGAAGTACTCGATCTGGTGAACCGCGTTTGTGATCCGGCTGTCATGCAGGGACGTTTCCCCGACGCGGCGGTAGCGCGCTGGAACTACGCCGAACATCGTAGCGCGTCGCGCGGAACCCCACTCATCGGCTATGCGGTCGTCATCGACACGGCCGAGGATGAGGGCGATGAGGAGGAGGAAATCGGCGGCGTGGATGGGGCCTTGCGCGATCTGCTCGCCGAGGTCCGACCGATCGAACGCGGGCTGAGCTGTGCGGT
>JAIYDT010000035.1 GCA_027487355.1 Verrucomicrobiaceae bacterium | reverse complement strand
GCGTGAAGCGGCAGGACCTTGGCCACGTCCTCCTTGTCGATGAAGCGGTCGATCTTGCCATCGCAGTCGCAGGTGATGTCGGCCAGCACGGCGCGCTGGCGTGGCTGCTCTTCCAGGCGATGGATCGGCATGACGGGGAAGAGCTGATCGATGGCCCACGAGTCCGGCAGCGACTGGAACAGGCTGAAGTTTCCGTAGTAGAAATCGACGAGCGTGGAGGACAGCTCGCGCAGGTCTTCCGGCACTTCATCGAGGTCGTGGATGAGCTTTGAGATCTTGGTGAGGATGTGCCAGAACCAGGCTTCGGCCAGGCCGCGTTCGCGGAGGGTGGCGCTGCCGTAGAAGAACTGGGCGCGCATCTGGTCGCGGTAGTAGATGGCGTCGTTGAAGCACTCCTGGAGGTTCTTCTTCGTCAGGGCCTTGTTGACCTCGATGATGTTGAGCAGGTTCTGTGGGGCCTTTTCCGGGATCGCAGGTTCCTTTTCCGTGGTCTGGGAACTGGTGACGTCGAGGATGTTGAAAATCAGCACCGAGTAGTAGGCGACGACGGCGCGACCGGACTCCGAGATGATGTCGGGGTGGGAAACGCCGGACTTGTCGCACATCTGCGAGATCGTCTCGATGATGTCGGTGCAGTACTCGGGGATCGAGTAGTTGCAGGACGAGTGGAAATTCGTGTGCGAGCCGTCGTAATCGACCGCCATGCCGCCGCCGATGTCGAGCACGCCCATCGGCGCGCCTTCCTTGACGAGGTCGCAGTACATGCGGATCGCCTCGGTGGCACCTTCGCGGATGGCGGCGATGTTCGGGATCTGGCTGCCCTGGTGGTAGTGGAGCATGCGCAGACAGCCGATATGGCCGGATTCCTTCAGGCGGTCCACCACGTCGATCACCTGCGAGGCGGAAAGACCGAAGACCGACTTGTCACCGGCGGACTCATGCCAGTGGCCGGCTCCACGGGTGGAAAGCCGGACGCGGACGCCGAGGTTCGGCAGGACCTTGAGCTTGCGGGAGCGTTCGAGGATCAGTTCGAGCTCGGAAGGCATTTCCAGCACCAGCATCACCTTCAGGCCCATTTTCTGGGCATGCAGGGCCAGGTCGATGAATTCCTCGTCCTTGTAGCCGTTGCAGATCAGATAAGCCTCCGGATCGTGCATGTGGGCGAGGGCGGCGATCAACTCGGGCTTCGAGCCGGCTTCGAGGCCGTAGTGGAATTTTTTTCCGAACTCGGCGATCTCCTCGATGACCTGGCGCTGCTGGTTGACCTTGATCGGGTAAACGCCGCGATACTGGCCGCGATAGCCGACGTCCTTGATCGCCTTGCGGAAGGAAACGTTGATCTCGGTGATCCGGGAGTGGAGCAGGTCGCGGAAGCGCAGCAGCACGGGCAGGGGTGTGCCGCGATCCTTTAGTCCCTCGATGATCTGGGGCAGGGAAACATTCGCGGTGGCGGCTTCGTCGGTGAGCTTCACGGTGACTTCGCCGGCCTTGTTGATGCCGAAAAAGCCGTGGCCCCATTCATCAATGCCGTAAAGCTCCGCCGACTTCTCGGTGGACCAGGCCTTGGGGGCTTTGCGCTTGACGGGTTTCTCTGCGATTTCAGTCGGCGGAACCATGCGCGGAACAAAAGGGGATTTTCCCGAAAATGAAAGGGAGAATGTGGTTTCCTGCACCACAGAGGGTGAAGTGTTCAGTTTTCAGCATCGAAAGGGTCGTCCAGCGGCGGATCATTGAGACGTCCGGATCGCCCGATCATCAGAAGTCCACCCGCTCATCCATCCACCTCGATGCGATAGCGGGGAAGCTTGGGATCGATTTCCTGGCTCCACGCATCGATGCCGCCCTGGATGCCGAAGGTTTCTTTCAAGCCATGGCCGCGGAACCAGGCGACGAGGTCGAGGACATTGCGGCCGTTGTGATCGATGAGGAAGATCCGGGTGTCGGGCTTCTCGGCGAAGAGCGCTTGTTGGAGTTCCTGGGTGAAGAACCCGCTGCCTGGAATCGCGACCGCCTCGAATTCCTCACGGGTGCGGATGTCGATGAGACGCGGGCTGTTTCCTGAATCGAGTTCGCGCTTTGCCTCGCGGGGGGAAATGAGCAGGTCGAGATCGTGCTGATGGCTGTCGAGCAGGTGTTCGACGACCTCCTGCGGATCGAGTTCCGATCGCGCGGCCAGTTCGGCCAGCGTTTCCTCATTGGAGAATGCGCAGCTCTGGCAGCCGCCGAGATGGTAGCGGGCGAAGAGGGCGCGTTTCGCCCCTGGAAGAGCTTCGAGGATGGCTCCCATTTTCCATTCAGGAGTGACCGACGGTGTGGACATGGCCGGAGGTTAGGTGGCGCTCCCGGATTTTCCACTGTTTCCCGGCGCGATCCTGTGTGAAAAGCTCCGCGCCATGGCCCACCAGCGAGACCCGGACGAACCGAAGATCTATTTCCTGCCGAATGCAATGACGGCGGGCAACCTGATGTGCGGGTTCTTCGCCGTGCTGATGATCTTCTTCGGAATGATCGAGGTCGCGAAGGTCAATGAGGTGAACAAGCTCACCTCGGATGGCCAGGTCAGCGAGGTCGCAGAGAGGAAGGGACCGGAGGCGGTCGAGAAAAAGCTTTCGCCGAAGGAGACCTTCGAGATCACCCGGAAGTACTATGAGTATGCGATCCTGCTGATCTTCGGCTCCTGTCTCTTTGACCTGTTGGACGGGCGGCTCGCGCGGCTGGGTGGCCAGGATTCACCTTTTGGCCGTGAGTTCGATTCATTGGCGGACATCGTCTCCTTCGGCATGGCCCCGGCGATGCTGCTGAGCAAGGCCGTGCTGTTCCAGCTCCCAGGAAGCATCGGCTGGCCGATTGCCTTCATCTACCTGCTCTGCGGTGCCATGCGACTGGCCCGCTTCAACTGCCTCGCTGCGCTGCCGAAAAAGCCCGGCGATCGCTCTGATTTCCGGGGCATCCCGATCCCGATGGCGGCCGGATTCATCGCCTCGCTCACCTTCCTGATCATCGACATCTACCGCACCGACCGCGACCTCGGCTTCTGGAAATACGCACTCGCCGCCGCCATGCTCTGCCTGTCCTGGCTGATGATCAGCGACGTCCGCTACCCCAGCTTCAAGAAGGTGGACCTGAAGACCAAGGGAACCTTCTGGATGATCATTCTTGCCGCACTGCTGGTCATGGTGACCGTGCAGTACCGCTACAAGATGCCGGTGGTCCTTTTCAGTCTCTATCTGGCCTATGGCCTGATCCGCCCCATGATCTCAAAGCGCCTGCGGCGTGACCTTGAGTCTGCGGTCGATGACGTGGAGGACGAGGAGCCGGTGTCCGAGGAAACCCAGCCGCCGCCCTGAGTTTTCGGAACCCCAGCCATCCCACAGGAAGGGCGCCAGGCGACACGGCTGGCGAGGTGGTCTTCAAAAAGGCCTTGAATGGCGATGAGGGTGAACGGGAAAGTGGGCATGGGCCGCAAGGGATTTTGGGAAAAGCCCCGGCCAAATGGCGGAGGGCATTCGGAGTCTCTCGAGTGCCATTCAAGGCATGAAAGGGGGCCGCAGTTGGCAACACTTGCCCTCGTCTCGGCTTGGCCAGGCACTTGGGGTATTCATGCCTGCGGTTCAGTGCCCACCGCAGCCAGACGCTGAGCCAACGCTTGAAGAAGCGCAGCCTCTGCATCCCTCGAACCAAGCCAGTTCAAGACGATGTGGTGCTTCTTCGTGGCTGTGTGCAGCATGAGGACTCGCTGACCACTGACTTCGCTCTGGCTCAGTCCGGTGATCTGAGAATAAGGCAGACTGAAGGCCCGCTTGATCGGAAAGCCTACCGGAAATGAAATTACGTCTCCCGTCAGAACGACGTCGGGGACGCCATGAATCAAGATCGTGAGCAGCGTCAAGCCACCTGCCACGACAAATAGAACAGATAAAACAGCCAGAACCCAATAGAAGACCGACGCACTGGACGGACTGAACTCGATGATCCCGTTTAGGATCAGTCCTTTCGTGTTCGTGGACGCCTTCTGGGCAATCACGGCGGCACAAGCACCGAAGAATAGGCTACAAAGCAGCATCACCTTCGGTGAAGGTCGGCAGCGAAATGGGATGGGCTGCTGTTGTGATGGCATTGCGATGGGAGCTGTTGGTCGGGGAACGGAAAAGAGCAGGCAACCCTGTCAGCGATGGCGCACGGCGATCAAAGGGGTGAGGTCGGAATGACGCAAGAGCATGTGAACAGGGCGGCTGCCAGGGGGCGCTGGGTATCGGTTCTTTCGGATTCCTGCGTGATGATTTGATCCTGAAGCCTGCGCCCATTACCACCTCCATCTCGCGGGCAATGCATGCCCCTTGGCTTTGCAGTAGAGGACACAGAGTGGCTTCCAGAGGACGAACGGCCAAGCATCCTCAGAATAGTCTGCCCCGCCTGGGATATCCCATCCGTGCGCAGCACCCGGAACCCACCCTCTCGGAGTCGGACCAATCGCTACCTTCTTCCCGTCAAAGGTCTCCTCGTCCCACGGAACGGCAGTGCTGGTGAAATCAAAGATCACGAGCGGCAAGACCAGATAGCCAAGCACCAGCCAGACTGCCAAGGGTATCCAGCGTCGATAGCCCGTCTTGACGACCGGTCCATCCATCTTCTCGTATCCTCGACCAGCGAGCCAGTCAGCGAATGCGCGAAGCAATGAGTTGTCAAAGGTCTTCATGACTCTGCCGGACGACTCGGATCAGGCGAAGGCGTGCGGGATGCATCGATGACACGACAGATGCCATATTGGCCCTTGCCTGCATCCGCTTTGTTCGCCCTTGGTTCGTCGTCGGGACGGCTCATCAGGTCAAAAGGTAAGGTGTAAAACGCCAAAGTGCGATGATGAAACAAGTCTAAGCCACTGAATCAACGTGTCATGAGTCTCAGTCAGAAGCGGAACATACTCCGAAGCTCTCTGGCCCTGCTCGCTGGCAAACTCGGTAAGTTCGGCATGGTCGGGCGGATGATTCTCAAGATGCTCGGCGATGGATGATGCCAGCGAGTGCTCAAACTGGTAGTAGTGGCCGTCGGGAGACGAGGCTGCGTTAAGCTGAGCCTGCAATGGCTCTGAAAGCTGAACGAAGGTGAAAAAGTAATCCACGATAGCGAAACCGGAATACTGGAAGTCGTGCGTCGAAGTGGCCTCCAGATCGAGATACTCCCAAAGGTAACGTTCTCCTGTGACGACTTCACGGCTACCAAAGCCCATAAAGCCCTTCTTGTATGTCACCGTCTTCTCTGTCCTTCGCGCTTCAGCAAATGACTCACGCTTAGCT
>JAIYDT010000284.1 GCA_027487355.1 Verrucomicrobiaceae bacterium | reverse complement strand
TGCATCGACCTGCATGATGGCAAGGTGAAGCAGATCGTCGGCGGCACGCTGCGCGATGACGGCGCGGGACCGAAGGAGAACTTCGTCTCGGAAAAGCCCTCCGCCTGGTTCGCCGAAACCTTCCGTCGCGACGCTCTAACAGGCGGCCACGTGATCAAGCTCGGCCCCGGAAATGACGCCGCCGCGAAGGAGGCCCTCGCCGCCTGGCCCGGAGGCCTTCAGCTCGGCGGCGGGATCACGCCGGACAATGCCGCGCAGTGGATCGACGCCGGGGCCAGCCACGTGATTGTGACCTCCGTGCTGTTTGATAAAGCCGGGAAATTCTTGACCGAAGCCCTCGACGCCATGGTCTCGGCGATTGGATCCAACAGGCTGGTGATCGACCTTTCCTGCCGCCGCACCGATCGCGGCTGGACCGTGGCGATGAACCGCTGGCAGACGCTGACCGATCTCGATGTTACAGTGGCCACACTAGATCAACTGGCCCCCTTCTGTGATGAGTTCCTGATCCACGCCGCCGACGTCGAAGGCCTCTGCGGCGGGATCGATGCCGAGCTCGTCGAGTTTCTCGGAGCTTGGGGCAAGCTCCCAATGACCTACGCCGGCGGCGCCTCCAGCCTGGCGGATGTGGAAAAGGTCGATCAGCTCGGCCAAGGCCGGGTCGATGTCACCGTCGGCAGCGCCCTCGACCTCTTCGGCGGCAAGGGCGTGACCTACGATGAGCTGGTGAAGTGGAACGGGCGTTGAGAAGAGGGAATGTGTAACCGCGAAACTTTCAAGCGCTGGCACCCGCTACCGGGAGCGCCGGTCCGCTTCATGGCGGAGGGTTCTCATCGTGGTTCAATCTCTGATTCGAAGGGGGTAGCGGATTTTCTAGCCGCGTCTTCTGCTCGTTTGTTTGCTTCGTCGACCTCCTCCTTCGTCATTGGCCAATAGTACTCCGGTGGCTTCCGATCCTTGATCTTGTCTATAAGAGCCCTGATGTACTTTGGATCAACGCGGTCCTTGCTCTTTTGAGTGTCCATCGCATGTGTCAGAATTCCCAAGAGCTGCTTCTCCTGTTTGGATTCTGGAGGAAGTAGGTAGAACCGCCCCGATTCAATCAAATAGATCACCTGATGCTTCGCCTCTTTGTCAGCATCGGTCCAATACCCAGGATTCGCTACCAACACTTCGAACTTAATACCTTGTTCCGTCAGAAACTCGAACGCAATTGAGCCACCGTCCGCCACACCGCCCCAATTGACGAATTGCCGAATCTTCCAATCGTTGAAGCCCTTCTTCTCAATCGTCGTCCATGGCTCCTTCAGTTTCATGTCTGGAGGCGGCAACTTCGGTTTATCTGCGAATAATGATGCCGAGAAGACGGAGATAGCAAGTAGCAGGACTAGAAACTTGCTCTTCATTTTCTTGCAGAACAGTGTTGTCGAACAACCAGCTGGTTTTGGGGTTACTCAGCAACCGGTTTGCGAGTAGGGGCAAAGACGACCCGGACCATGTGGAGATTGAATCCTTGATTCATTGGCGGACTTTGGACCCTGGGAGCTGGGAATCCAAGTCGATTGTGAACGAGGCATCCAATGGGGTTGCGGCATTTCTGTCGCAACAAGAACCGGAGTTTGTCGCGACAGGAATGTCGCGACTCCGCGCCCATCCCGTTCTACTCCGTTTCCACGCGGAAGAAGGCCTTCGGCCTGTTGGTGAGCGCGGGGGGGAAGGTGAAGGTGCGGGTGGTGGTCTCGCCCTGGGACTCGATGCCGCTGACGATGGTGTGGGGGAAGCCGTTGAGGTCCTCGGAGCCGGTGATGCGGTAACGCCAGCCCGGCGAGGATTTCCATTCGAAGGTGCCGGTGTTCGACGCCGGAACCAGAAGGGTCGTCTTCATCCGCAGGTCATTGCGGAGGATGGCGAGGACCTTGGTGCTGTAGTTGGTGTAGGTGTTGTAAGTGCCATTGAACCAGATGACCGTATCGTCGTAGGGGCTGTTCTCCGGGATGATGGGACGGAAGTTGTCGGCCACGGAGTTGGTGGTGACGGGCGTCCAGGTGAAGGTCAGTCCGCCGTCGCTGGTCACGCCGCGATAGATCTCGTAACGGTTGTTGGTGCTGAGCGGCACGTTGTTGATATCTCCGAGATTGAAGGGATTGGCCGCGTTGGAGGCGATGTAGATGACATTCGGGTCCTTCGGGTCGAGGCACATGCCGCCGCCGTAGTCGGACTCCGCCGCGTAGATTCCCCTTCCCGCCTGGGCGATGAAGCGCTTCTGCCAGGCGGTGCCGGTCCAGCGGGCATAGTAGTAGTAGATGCGGGAAGTGGCCCAGGTGGCATCGGTGCCGGTCTGTGCTTGGAAGACGCAGACCGGATTTCCGTCCTGGCCGTAGTGGACGTCCCAGGTCCAGCCGCGGGCATTGGGAATCCAGTCGTTGGGCCCCTGACCTGCCCCCCAGGCGGCTGAGGAGAACTGATAAACGACCGAGCCCCGCTGGCCGGATTGATGTTCGAGAGGAAGGTTCGCGAAGGTATCGATCAGGGTGCCATCGGTCTTGTAGAAGCCGCCAGCCCTGTAGAACATGTGATAAACCGAGTTGTCGAGATCGCGCGGATGGCCATCGGTGTAGATCAGATCGATGCGATCGGTCCGGTTCGAGCAGTAGCGCGGATACGGCCGGACTCCGCCGGTGCCGACCGCGATGAAGGGAATGGAAGGCTGCCAGGTGGCGCCGAGGTCATCCGAGATCGTGATGGTCGGATTGAAATTGATGTTGCGGTGGAAGTTGTAGATCCGGTTGGACTCTCCGCTGAGCAGATAGGTGTTGTTGTAGGTGTCACTCGCCGTGAGCGTGCGGATGATCTCAGGTCCCCAGTCGGCATTGGTCGTGGGCAGAGGCACCAGCGAGGTCCGCTGATAGAAGCGTCGCTCGGAGTTGTGCTTGGCGTAGAGCACCATCAGTTTTCCGTCCGGGAGCACGGTGAAGGAAGGATTGTTGTGGTCATCCTGCTGCTGGGAAGTGGCAGTGCTGATGATCATGTCCGAGGTCACGTTCGTGGCCGGATTGTAGCGCGTGACGCCATACTGGCCGTTGCTTTTGACATAGCCGATGAACAGCGAGCCCCGATGGAAGATGGCGCGTTCGTCATTGAACCAGGTCCACGCACCGTCGGAGGTCATCTGGAGCGAGTTTCCGGGAAGCGGCGGAACGGACAGGGCGCTGAGCGGATTGGAGCCGGCGGTCACCTCGGCGGAGTCGCTGTAGCCATCGCCATCCGTGTCCGCGAGATAGGGATCCGTGCCGTTGGTGACCTCCTCGCCATTGGTCAGGCCATCCCCGTCCTCATCGGCGCTGGGAGTCAGCGGGAGGGCCAGCTTGTAGCCGACGCCGTCGAACCAGGTCCGGCGGGACTGGTCCACGCCTGCCAGATCATCAACGTAGATCGAGAGGTTTCCGTTGGCATCACTCACGGAGGTGCCCAGAGGGGCTTCCATCAGGACACGATCATTCTGGGTGAATAGCGGGTTGGAAACGAAGACCGTGTTGGAGGCCGGGAGCGCATCGGTGGCAAGCCCACCATCGTTGCTGTCGGCGGCAAAGTGGGTGAGTGGCGAGGTGGGCAGGAAGTCGTCCGAGGCGATGCCTGGGGTGCCGTTGTTGTTGATGTCGGATGATTTCACGGAGGCCTTGATCCTCCAGTTTCCCGTGGTGGCATCCCAGAAGTAGGCGTAGAGCAGATAGCGGGTGTTGGGGGTGAGTCCGGTGAGGGTGGTGATCAACAGCGGAGCGTTTTCGGCGGCCTCGGCGCAGGATTCATAAACATTCGCCGCGTTGCCGAGGTTGCGGATTTCCCAGTTGTTGTCGGCCCCGCTCACACCGTCGGGCGTGGGACTGAAGGTCTGGTTGTCCCAGCGTCGGGTGTTGGATGCGTTGGCATCCACATAGGTCACGTTGTTGGAAGGCGGAGCCACGAACTCATAGGCCAGCCCGTCATACCAGCTGCGGAAATTCGCGGAGGTAGCGGCATTCCGATCGTCGAGATAGACGGAGATCTGTCCGTTGCCATCGGCGGCCAGCGTTCCGATGGAGGCGGCGAGCATCGCGCGATTGCCGCTGTCGAGCACCGTGGTGGGAGCGGAGGAAAAGGTCAGGGTGCTGGCGGGGACAGCAGCGGTGGCGACGAGTTCAGTGGTGGCATCGGC